>NZ_JBAFWY010000018.1:0-1715 GCF_036576165.1 Bartonella rhinolophi | reverse complement strand
TGGGGTAAAAGCAGGAATGCTTACAGCTGGCTCAACAGAGGCTGTTAACGGTGCACAGCTCTATTTGGCGAGTAACGCACTTGCTTCATATTTTGGAGGAGGAGCTAAATATGAAGGTGGAGAATGGGTATTACCAGATTTCACGGTTACTCAATTCAATGATGATGGCACTTCTAAACAGCAAAGCTATACAAATGTTGCTGATGCTCTCGCAGGTATGAGCGACTCTTTCATAAATATTAAACAGGGCGTCTTGAATGATATAACAAATGACATCACAGGTGAGATTATTAGTGGTATCACGCAAGATGTTATTAAAGACATCACAACTGAAGTTAATAAAGTCAGCCTTACTCAGCAAAATTCATCCACAAATGTTATCACTATTGGTGGAAATGTGGCTGGTAGTGAAATTACAGTTGCCAACAATGATGGTGCGTCACGTATTATTTCTGGGGTAAAAGCAGGAACGCTTTCTGTTGGCTCAACAGATGCTGTTAACGGTTCACAGCTCTATTCAATGAGTAATGCACTTGCTTCATATTTTGGTGGTGGCACTAGATATGAAGATGGAAAATGGACATTACCAAATTTCACAGTTGTTACACTTAATGTTGATGGTACTTCTGAACAGCAGAGCTATACAAATGTTGCTGATGCCCTTGCAGGTATAAGCAGCTCTTTCACAAATATTAAACAGAGCGTCTTAAATGATGTAGCAAATGACATCACGAATGAGGTTATTAGTGGAATTTCTAATGATGTCATTGATAAGATGACAAATGATATGGCGACTGAAGTTATTAATAACATCACGGATAGTGTTGTTGATAGAATTACTTATGACGTTACTAAAGAGGTTACAGATGAGATTAATCGTACCAGTATTGTCAAACAAGACAAATCCACAAACTCTATCAGCATTGGTGGAGAAATAGGTGGTACTGCAATTACAGTTGCCAACAGTGAAGGTGTATCACGTAGTATCTCTGGGGTAAAAGCAGGAATGCTTACAGCTAGCTCAACAGAAGCTGTTAACGGTGCGCAGCTTTATTCGATGAGTAACATGCTTGCTACATATTTTGGCGGTGGTGCTAAATATGAAGGTGGAGAATGGAAAGCTCCAGATTTCACAGTTACCCAATTCAATGATGACGGCACTTCTGAACAGCAGAGCTATACAAATGTTGCCGATGCCCTTGCAGGTATGAGCGACTCTTTCATAAACATTAAACAGGGCGTCTTGAATGATATAACAAATGACATCACGAGTGAGGTTATTAGTGGCATCACGCAAGATGTTATTAAAGACATCACAACTGAAGTTAATAAAGCTAGCCTTACCCAGCAAGATGCATTCACAAATGTTATCACTATTGGTAAAAATGCGGCTGGTAGTGAAATTACAGTTTCCAACAGTGAAGGTCTTGCGCGTATTATCTCTGGCGTGAAGGCAGGGAGTATTTCAGAAGGCTCAACAGAGGCTATAACTGGTGGTCAGCTTTACTCAGTGAGCAACATGCTTGCTACATATTTTGGAGGTGGCGCTAGATATGAAGATGGAGAATGGAAAGCTCCAGACTTCACAGTTGTTACACTCAATGATGATGGTGTTGCTGAAGAGGCAAGCTATACAAATGTTGCCGATGCTCTTGCAGGTATGAGCAACTCGTTCAAAAATATTAAAAACGATGTTGCAAATGGTGTTTCTCAAG
>NZ_JBAFWY010000017.1:0-2082 GCF_036576165.1 Bartonella rhinolophi | reverse complement strand
GATATAGATAGCTTTTATTTCAATAGTCTTTCTTCTTAATACAAATTATAAAAAACGCGAGACCTTTGTCTCGCGCTATTTCACTTTTTTAAAAAAACTTATAATTATTTAATTTTTTCAGCGTCTAAATTTGTTTTATATATATTCTGACTATTGCCATTTTTTACAGAAGATGGTGATACTTGCACAGCTATTTTTCGTGGTTTAAGCTCAGCTGGCATTTCTCTTTTAAGTTGAATGTGAAGAAGACCATCTCCAAGTTCTGCTCCAATAACCTTCACGTGATCAGCCAAATGAAAACGGCGCTCAAAAGCACGCGAAGCAATGCCTCGGTAAAGAAACTCTCTTTCTTCATCATTATTTTCAGATATTCTCTCACCCTTAATAGTCAGTTGGTTACAATGCATTTCAATATCGATTTCATTTTGTGAAAAACCAGCAACCGCCATAGAAATCCTATAAGAATCTTCAGTCAAACGCTCAATATTATAAGGCGGATAAGAAGAAACATCATCTGGCTGTGTTCTTGAATCAAACCAGTTTAGAAGATGATCAAAACCTACTGTTGAACGATAAAATGGTGAAAAATCTACTTGACGCATAATAATGCCCTCCTTTAGAGCGACTATAATTGACTCACACAGTTTCCGAACGGCAAACCTGCCCATGAACCAGTGGCCCCATCGTGGCAACCACACCATTTATTTAGTAATCACTCTTTTCTATTTCAACTTTTTTGTGTTTTAGTTCGCAAAAACACACAAAAGCACTATAATCATTTTTTAACTCTTTATTATCATGACCTTAATGGAGATTCTCTCTTTACTTCACCTTGCACTAAATTACCTAAATACAATATATAAGGACACCAATTGAAAACACCTCTTCATCCTACAAATTATGGCTCACCTCTTCCCAATATTCGTAATAGTTACCTTAAAATAGCCACTGGTCGTGAAATTCGTTTTGCGACAACACATCCTGAAATGAAAAAAAACAAAGGAACAGTCGTTATTCTTGAAAACCACGCAAATGCTATAGAAGAATATTTTTTAATAATGGATAAAATATCTAAACGCGGTTTTTATACGGCAATATTTGATTGGTTTGATCGAGAAAAATTACAATCTAATACAATAAAACAGAATCGGCATCATAATTTTGATATAAATAATGATATTAATGATTTAAATGAATTTCTTAAAAATGTCGTTTATCTTGATTGCCCACCACCTTACTATATGCTCACTTACGGTATAGGTGGTCTGATAGCACTTAGCGGACTGGATATCATCAATCATCAATTTAATAAGATGCTCTGCGTTTCTCCTCCTTTTGCTCCATTCGGCAATAAAACAAATGGCTTTCAGCATAAATTAACACAACTTCTTTCCGATATAGGTCTTGGATTTTTACCAGCTAGAGGTGGAAAAAAATTAAAACAAAAAAATATGCAATTTGAGTGTAAGAATAACACACATTTATCTTCAGCTCTTTCCATCCCTCCCCCAACATCCCGATGGATGGCATCAGTACTCAATGCAATTGATGTCATGAAAAAAAACATGCTTAGTGGACATTTAAAAATCCCAACATTGTTTATTCTTGCCAATCAAAACAACATTGCAAACAACATTGAGGCGCGGCAACTATGCCAACGTACACATCTAACAGAGAGTATTACAATTACAGGCGCAGAACTCGATACAATTATGCACAAAGAAGATTACAGAAAACAATTTGAAACTGCATTTGATGCCTTTATTCTTAATGACATGTCTATAACGTAACATCTTTTAAAGAATTTATAATTTAATTACATCATAAAAAATTTTAAATTATCTCACTTACAAATAAAAATACACATATAATCATTTTTTTATAGCAACTCTTATGTACATAAATTTTATTTTCGATAAATTTTGTTCATGTTATCGAAAATTTAATAATAAATTATTTTTAAGTTAGAAAAATTTGTTATTTATAATATAATATTACTTAAATATTGTAAAAATTAACATATTAAATTGTCATTAAAAATAAATTACAAATAATATTTGAAACTTATCTAAAATTTAAAAC
>NZ_JBAFWY010000016.1:0-10839 GCF_036576165.1 Bartonella rhinolophi | reverse complement strand
ATTATTATCTATTTAAGAAAAATAAAACATTTTTGAAACAGATTCATTGTGCTTATAGTGCATATTTACAAAAGAACACGAAAAACAGAGAGCTGTAAAACTTCATCCTGCTATACAATTTTTCAAAAAATACAAATTAGTACAATGACATAATTTTTTTTACATTGCTAATCTCTAAAATGAGTGTTCCTATAAAATTTTTATAGCTGTAATCAAAAATGAAAAAAATTAAAAAGAAACACTATCTATAATTAACAGACTTCAAAAATATTTATACTGATCTTCTCTTTTAACATCACATACACTTCGAATTTAACCAACTAAAAACTAATATTCTGTATCTTCAAAAAAATCGCAAGAATTAACCATTTTGCCATTCATTTCAATTATGAGCATTTTATCGCTTTTTTTATAAATACTCTATATTGTATAAATCAATGTGGCAAAATACTCTACAAATGGAGCAATTGGAACATAATCATGAAACGAATCTTGCTCGCAGAAGATGACAATGATATGCGTCGTTTTTTAACGAAAGCTTTAGAACGCGCAGGCTACGAAGTTATTGATTTTGATAATGGTGCTAGCGCATATGAACGTTTACAAGAAGAGCCATTTTCTCTCCTCCTCACCGATATTGTGATGCCAGAAATGGATGGAATTGAACTAGCACGACGTGCTACTGAAATTGATCCTGATTTACGAGTAATGTTCATCACAGGCTTTGCAGCAGTTGCATTAAATTCAAACAGTGATGCCCCTCCTGATGCAAAAGTGCTCTCTAAGCCATTTCACTTGCGTGAACTAGTTAATGAGGTTGAGAAAATACTTATCGCTGCCTAAAGAAAGGTATTTTTCAAATTATTCATATTTAACAGATAGAAAATTAAATTAGGCATTGACCTTTGTAATTCTATGTGTTGTATGACAACATCGTTGAATGGGCGTGTAGCTCAGCGGGAGAGCACTACGTTGACATCGTAGGGGTCACAGGTTCAATCCCTGTCACGCCCACCAGACTGCTTTTTATTGCGCATAACTTATTGATTTTATTTGTATTTTTTAAAGTGAGGGATACATAAATAAAAGTGAGGGAATAAGATTTTCAAATATGCCTTCGTAAAATATCTTTCTTATCTAAATAAATCTGAATGTGTACCTGTCCTCTCAAAATGGACATGTTCATCGTCAACTATATAAATCAGTAACCAATCGGGTTCTATATGAATATCTCGACGAGGCTTCCAGTTTCCTTGTAAAGGGTGGTCATTTAATATAACTGGCAATTGCTGCTTCTCGACCAAAAGCTTTATAACCGCTAAAAGCTTTCGAATATCTTTGCCACGCTTTTTTTCTCGTTGTACATCCTTTTTAAATTTTTTTGAGTAGCTCACTGAACGCATGGTTAAATATCCAGTTGCTTACACAAGTCAGCAATATCTTTAGCATGAAAAACATCTTCGTTTCTGTCTGTTTTGTAAAAAGTTTCAAGCGTCTCCTCATTAGGTATCTTGTTGTTTTCAACATAGATACGAATGAGATCACGTAAAATTTGAGATGCAGGACGGTGTTTTCTTTCAGCTATAGACATAAACGCATTTTTTAGGTTTGTATCTACTTTGGTTGCTATAAGTTCACTTTTTGCGCTCATAATATCTATCTCCTTTGCAATCTGCACATAATTATATATTGTTTAACTTAGTAAAACATAGTTAAACTTATAATAAGTATCTACTCAATTCAAAAGAAGATTCTTACATTTTTGTTCTATCAAGTACGTTTTTTTGCCAAATTTTTTTATCGATTTTTTGAATTTTTCTGAATCATACTATAGGAGACTAATGATCAATGCAAAATCTTTGTAAAATTTTACCAAATAGAGTAAAATATTTGAACAATGCCCTTGTTGACACAAATAACAATTAATTTTGATTGTGTCACAATTTCTCTAAATCGATTCCTCATAATGAGAACATATTGTCTCAAAACACAATCAAAAGTATACACAATATTCACTATCATGAGTTATCGTTTTTTTTATCAAAAATAGTTATCCTGAATATCATAAAAAAAATTAAAAATATCAATAGTATATATAAAATCACAAATATATTGGTGCGCTCATGTTGGTCAATATACAATCGCTAATTAATAAGCTTTCCAAAAACATTAATACTGTTACAGTTCTTAAGGAAGCTATTGTTAATTCTATACAAGCTAATGCAACGAGAATTGATCTTGTATTCAAACTTGATGCAGATATATTAGAAAATGGGTCAATTTTATCTATGAATATCTTTGATAACGGAGATGGCTTCACAGAAGAAAACATCAAGTCTTTTTCCACTTATGGAAGTGATCATAAATTGAAAGACGGATGTAAAGGAATTGGGCGTATAACTTATTTAAAAATATTTAAAAAAGTTATACTTACTAGCTTTTGTAAAAATAAAAATAATACTGATGTTTGTGTTTCACTGGATTTTACGCCACAGTTTACGCAAAACTCTTTTAAAATAGAAGATGGCAAACAAGATGAATGGTGGAAGACACATTTACATTTTGAAAAGCCTTATAAACAAAAAAATTTAGATATAAAATTAATTCGCGATGATATTTACTATCATCTTCTGCCGTTGCTTTTTTTAAAAAAAGAAAAAAATATTCAAATTCAATTTTATGCAGAAGATAGAAATGGTGAATATGTAATCTATGATAACTTTACAATAACAACACAAAATTTACCTGCTTTAGAAAAGAAAAACTTTGAAGTCGGCCCTTTAAAACTCTCATTCACTCTTTCTTATCATTTTAAAAAAATTGAAAAAAACGAAAGCACTAATGATATAATAAAAGCATTTTATTGTGCTAATAAACGCACTGTTATGCCTTTTTCGAAGCTTATGAGTCTTACCCCAATCAAGAATGTGATGACGATATTTTTATTGGAGTCTTCCCTTCTGGATGAGCGTGTTAACGACGAACGAAATGAATTCAATATCGATAAAAAAAATCCCGACTTAGAAGCACAAATAAGTTGGGTTGATATTAATGAAAATTTAAAAAACATTTTAAATGAAATAATTGATACTAATTTTCCAGAAATTAAAGAAAAAAAGAGAGCTTTTCTCGAAGAAATTGCTAAAGGGTATCCTTATTTAATAGGATTTTTAGATAAAAGAGAAGCGATCGGTGGCGTATTCGAAGAAGATGATTTTATTAAAAACGCAGAAAACAAATACTCTCAAGAGAAACTGTCGCTTAGAAAAAATCTTCTTAAAAATAAAGGAAAGCCTGAAGACAATTTACAAAAAACACGAAATTTCGCTAGTTTAGAGTTAACTCAGTATATTCAATTTCGAGATTACATTCTGCAGCAATTCACTGAATTAACAAAACCTACTACTTTGGAAAAAGAGATTCATAATTTATTCATTCCTCAAAAAAAGACAGCCAGTAGAACCTCACCCTTACCATTAAAAGAAAATAACTTATGGATACTTGATGATAAGTTCATGAGCTATAATTATTTGCAAAGTGATAAAGAGATAAAAGAATTCCTTTCAGAGGTTAATTTATTATCACAAAAATCAACAAATGCCGAAATAAATATTAAAGATAAGGAATTGCACAGCAGACCTGATATAGCTATTTATTTTGACTCTAAGCTAGAAAAATTTGACTCTGAGTCAGCAAAGCGGGCTGTCTTAATAGAGTTTAAAAGACCTATAGCAGATTATAAAAATGCAGGTATTAATCAATTGAGTCATTACTCAAAAGTTCTTACAGACTACGGTGTCAATGAAATGTATATGTATCTCATTTCTGAAATAGATAATGCTTTTGAAGATGAATTGCGTACTACATATGGATTTGCTCCAATTTTTTCTCCAAAAGGAAAAATTTATCAGCGTAGTTATCTTCCTCACCGTAATGCCCATATACAGGTTATGTCTCTGGAGGCTGTTATTGAAAATGCAAAAGCACGAAATCATACTTTTATGGAAGTTATTAACAAAGATTTGTCACGTCAGCTATCAATTATTACAAATAAGCAAATGTCTTAATCATTCAATTTTTAATTAGCCACTGCTTTAGATGCGTGAAAATGCTATCTAACGCATCCATGAGACGTGCAAATTCAAGAATAAATAAAAAGATGATGAGCGCTATCCACTTCATAAAGCGAGACATCATTTTCACACTTTGGTAGGTAACAATTATCTCTTGAAGCATTTCCTTTTCTGCATCCGTAAGCTCTGTGTGCTTTTCAGTTTTTCTTTTAACCATGTTTCCACCCACACAAGCGTTCGCCCTGTTTGTTATGCTTTAAGATGTCTCTTGCTAAGCTGGAACTCATTGTAGTGAGGTCTTGACGTTCCAAATAAATTGGTCTCCAACCAACACAAGAAGCGCTTTTATTCGTCACGCACCCAGCGAGAAAGCTCAACGCGCACATCAGCATCACTTTTTTTGTTAATTTCATTTTCCACCTCAAACCGTGTTGTTGCTGCCTCTAAAGCTTTCTTCGTTTGCTTTTGTTTCTCTGCGTTTTTTCCAAGGGAGAAAGCTTTTACTAAAGCCATAAAAAAAGCAGCGAAAGCTGCCATGAGAGGGAGGAGATTCTTCTTGACCCACCACATCATAAGCGTTGCTCATGAAAGCGTTTAGCTATAAACGCAATACCAATACAGGCTGCTATCACCATAATGGCTGCCAATGCCCATTGAACGGGACCATTCCCTGCTAACAAGCCTCCAAGCCCCGAAAAGGAACCAATGATTGGTGCAAGTGCTTCTAGTTTTAAAAGACCTGTTGACTCTTTTGTTTCAACTGTTTGATAGTTGGAAGCAACATACGACCCCTTTACCCATAACCCCGCTTCTGCTGCTCGACGATTAACAAGACCTTGAAGACGCTTTCCACCCGCTTTAGTCCATCTCTGTAATTCGGCTGGTACAGCTTCATAATCACCTTTATTCAGCTTTTTAAGGAGTGTGGAGTTGCAAAATGCTGTTGTCCCTACATTATAACAAAACGATACTAATGCTGCGAATTGCTCATCTGTTAAAGAAACAGTGACAGCTTGTTCAACACTCCTCTCAAATTGTTTTAAATCTCGACAAAGAATATCTTCTGCTGCCTTTTCAGTGATATTCATGTTTTTATGAACAATAGGTTTTCCAGCAGCACTTGTGTGACCATAACCAATTGTCCATATCCCAATGGGGTCTTGATAAGCGTGTAATCGCAAACCTTCCCATTGCTTGATTAACATAAGCCCTTCTTTGGATATTTTGCGCATATTCTTCCCTCCATAAAAAAAGCCCTGCAAAAAGCAGAGCTGAATGACATGTTAAAACTGAACTTGTTGCTACCTTAAAAAACAGGACAGAAAAGTAGTTTTTAAAAGGTTTAAATTAGTGTTGAGATAGCATTAAAATACATTTGGCTTTTTTTATTAAAACAAAAGAAGATATTTGACATTGTAGCAATTGTATCTTATAAGTTACAAATGTTTACAGTGTACACGACAAGGTATTTTACAAAATGGCTAAATTCTTTAAAAGATGAGACTGCACAGGCGCATATCGTTAAACGAATTGCGAGAATGGAAACGGGATTTCTTGGTGATGTCAAATTTTTTCGTGGGATTGGTGAGTTAAAAATCAATCATGGATCAGGATATAGAGTCTATTTTATAAAACAAGATAAACAAATCATTTTATTATTAAATGCGGGTGATAAATCTACACAACAAAAGGATATCGAAAAAGCTCTTCAATTAGTAAAGGAAATGAAACATGGAAATCACTAAATTTGATACAAGTGAATATTTCAAGACACCTGAAACACAAGAGATTCTTTTACAAGATGCTCTTGAAAGCAAAGATAGTAAGTATCTAGCACATGCTCTTGGCATAATAGCGAAAAATCAAGGAATGAGCAAAATTGCTCAAGATACAGGACTATCAAGAGAGGCTCTTTATCGTTCTTTAAGTGATAAAGGTGATCCACGGCTTTCTACTTTTCTTAGTGTTTTGAGTGCTTTAAATTTACAAATTAATTTAACACCTATCAAAAACAATTGTTAAGAACAGACAGCTTTAGAAACATCTTAACCACCTTCCCACCTGTGAAGATATGAATTGCATGATAAAGTTAAGCTACTTTTTTATAGGATTTTCTAAAACGCATTTTTCTTCTGATGGCGTGCAAAATGCTGACTTAGCCAACGTTTTTTTAAAGTGGCAGCCATGGATCAATGATAGCAGCACCCGTGTTCACAAAATCTTTTACATTGTGTGTCACTACTGTGAAACCATGAACTAAGGCTGTAGCGGCGATGAGCGTATCGCTTGCGGGTTTGGGATCAGGAACATGGAGCTTTGCGCATTGGCGAACAACAGGCAAATCAATGGGCAAAATCTTATTAGCAAAAAACGGTAAAACATATCCATCAAGCCATTGACGCAGTAGTTTTCCTTGTATTTTATCCTTTCGCTCTACACGTAATATACCGTGCTCTAATTCAAAAATTGTCATCACAGAAAGATAAAGCTGTGCACTATGTATCTGTGATAGCCAGTGACAAACATTCTCATTAGCTCGTCCAGAACTTACCTTACGCAACTCAGAAATAACATTTGTATCGAGGAGAAACATTAAAAAACTTCCCGCTCTTCATCAAGAAGAGGTAGCCGCTCCGTCTCCAAATCAATATCTGCAAGATCAATATCTGAATGAATAGGCATCGCCAAACGTTTCAGAATATTACCAACACCTTGTTCCGTGATTTCTTGATAAGCTTCCATTGACATTAAAACATGCGTGGGTTTGCCTCGATCAGTAATAAAGACTGTATCTTTGCAAGCAACTCGTTTTGCTTTGCTGATTTCATGATTAAAATCGCGGCTTGTAATAATAACAGGCATAATCAATTCCAATTTTACAAATGTAGTTATGTTACTACATAAAGATAGCGTCATCCAAAGTGATTTTCAACAATATAAATAGCTCTTGATAAAATATGACTGCTTCCGCCATAAAAAATGGAAAAAGCATGTCATATTCCTTTCAGTTAAGCCACTTTTTTAAGTGGATTTTCTAAAACCCGTTTTGCTTCTGCAATTAATGCTTTGTAATTTCTGTTTTCTTCTTCTAACTTAAAAGCCTCAACAAGACGTGCATGTATTGGTCCCAAAAGATACAAGGCTTTTTCGGCTGGTCTCATCCCATCCCAATAACTTGGTAAATCAAACCGTGTATCACGCTCGCAATCGGCAGATTGGCTTTTCAATTCATAAAAAGCTTTAACAAGTGCTTTTTTAAACGCACGTACCATGTCATTGTTGCGCATATATGTCATGAGTAAAGTTGCCTGTGCTTCACTAAGAATAGCAACCTCTCTCTTTTGTCCGCCTTTACCATCTTTTTTACTCACTTGGATTTCAAATCTGAGTGAGCCAAACTCTTCAAAATCTTTACGATTATTGCGCACAAGCTTGATGACAGTAGCGTGGCTATTCCCCACACCCGTAGCAATTTTTAAAGAGGTTGTGACAGCAACCCCAGCATCATTTATTGTTACTAAATTGTTCATAATGAACTCCTAGATGTTAGATGTTTTTCATGGACATCCACTAAAGGACGTCGGGTGCTGAAAAACACGGCATCTAGTCCGTCGTTACGCTTTCCCCACAAAGGGTATTGTATGGCATAACCACACCCGACAAAATCATTGTACACTTGTAGTATATAATGAGTCAAAGTCTTTAAATGCACAGAAGACTGATTATTACGGTAATCAATCCGCTAGATGTTTTAGTGTTTTTCAGGCACCTGAATCAACAATAGACACATTGTTATGATATTGTCAAGTAAAAAATTAATTTCTTGTTTCTTTTTTATATATGCATATTAACTCGCATCTTTAAAATGTGCTCTTGACAATATAATCCTAAATCGGTTAAATTAATTTTTAATCCCAATTTAATAAATATTTTTTCTACAAAAATGAGGAGATTTTTTAATGTTAACTTCTTTCGGAAAAAGTTTACGAAAGCTCCGCATTGATCGCGTTGAACGTCTTTTCGATATGGCTAAAAAAATAGGTGTATCCTCAGCATTCTTGTCATCTGTAGAGATTGGGAAAAAACCTATTCCTTCTAAAATGGAGGAAAAAATAATTGAAATATACAATTTAAACCAAGAGGTTGCAGACCTCTTGAGAAAAGAAGCCGATATTTGCCGTAAAAGCTTTAAGGTAAATGCTTCTAATCCTCTTAGCCGTGAAACAATTGGTATGTTTGCTAGAGTGATTGATAACCTTTCCGAAGAAAAAATAATGGAAGTCAGACAGTTGATAAAAGAAATGGAAAAGGAATCAAATGAATAAAAGCTTAGATTATGAAGTTCCTTCTCGTGGTTGGAAAGAAATTAGTAACATAACCAACGGGATTCGAAAAACATTGGGGTTATCACATTATGAACCTTTTCCAATATTACATTTTCTTGAGTTTATCCTAGCTCAAATGATGTCAGATTCGGATTTTACTTTTCTCGTTTTGGGACAAAAAGAAATGGGAAATATAGAGGGTCTTACACATCCACAAGGGAAGTTTATTGCTATAAGACAAAGTGTTTACGAAAAAGCGTGCAATAATGACGGGCGCTCAAATTTTACATTGGCTCATGAACTCGGTCATTTTATGTTACACACAAATTTGCCTTTCCAGCGTGCAGTTACTTCTGGTCAGATACCTCCTTATCGTAGTGCAGAAAAACAAGCTAACCAATTTGCTGCTGAGCTTTTGATGCCACGCCAGTTTATACTACAGCACCCAACAATAGATGAAATAGTCAAGATTTGTAAAGTCTCTTGGCAAGCAGCTAAAGTTAGATTTAAAAAAGTAAATGGGTTTGAGCTATAACCCAAACCCAAAACAAGTTTGCGCTAGGCTTGAGGTTTGCTAGCGTAAGCCAGACAAAAGATTCCTCAGCATGACGCATCCTCTAATCGCTTCGAGGAATTGTATCATCGTAGAGAGTTTTTGTCTAGGTTGACTTCACCTCAAGGAGAAAGCTATGAAAAAAGCTTTCAAACACATCTTTCGCACTTGGCGAAAGTGTCCTCATACGGGAGAAATCCTGTATGCAAAAGACTATGGTTTTAGAGCTTGGAGAATTCCTATCCAAGACTGATAACCAAAAAAAAGTGGCTACTTCCTTAAAGAAGTAGCCACTTCTTTTTGTAAAAAAACTTTTATAAAAATTCTATTTTAGATAAAAAATGGATAAATTTTACAATCTTATTAAAAAATAAAATCTCTTTCTGCTAATTACTTTCTCCCTAATAAATTTCCCTTCCATTTTTAAGCCGTTCTCTTTTACACATCTCCTTCATCCATATGAATAGCATCCTCTCCTTCCTCATATGAGGCAGTGGGAGGAGCGTTGGGGTCGATGATGTCATCCTTATCTGGTGTGGTGTTGGCAACATTTCCCGCGGCATCTTCCTGCCCTTCATCAAAAAGTTCACAGTCTATTTGTGTTGTATAGCCTCCATTGGGTGCAAACTCATGTTTAACGCTTTTGATACGCCACTCGAAAGGGATGTAAGGTCTAAAGGGTGGTTCTTGAATAAGCTTTGCTTCTGCTTGGATGAGAGGGTTCCCACCCATATCACACGAAAAGGATGATTTTCCACGTGATGACTTATTGCGATAAGAAGCAATCGCTGCAACAGCTTCTGACTGGTTGTGATAGGTATATTTTAATTCATGAAACGGTGCTTCACCAGATTTGACTTCCTTTTTCTCACCACTGCGTAAATCATGATAAGTAGCAATAACACCGCCTTTTTTCTCTTCCCCTTCTTTTATGGATGTTGATTCTGTCTCTTGCAGCTTAGGCAGTGTGAGGCTTTTGTTTTTATCACTCTCATCCATGTGAATAAAGTTTTCATCTTCCCCAATCTCTTCTGGTGCCCGTGCATCGGCAGCAGCCTTTTGATCGTCTCCAGCATCCATTTCCAAGCCATTGGCTGCCCCTACCTCATCACGTGCGCTATATTTAAAATCCCAAGAGCTACACATTCTCTCATTGATGGAAACTATCGGAAGCAGCTCCCCCGTTATGGCTTTGCCAGCACCACGTTTGGCAAGTACCAGTTTCCCATCAACAGGCTTTGCAACAGCATCATATTCCGCGGCAAGGCGTGCAGCAAAAGCCATGTCACTTTCCGCCGTTTGATCAATGTGACGCACAACAATTTTGGCAAGTGTCGGGTCAACCTTTGCCGTATAACCATTCCGTGTTGCGATCTCTTGAACAATACTGCCCAATGTTTTCTGATGATAGGATTGGCTTTTGGGTGTTCTGTAAGATGTGTTCATCGCAGCAGCACGTCCCGTAACACTTAAAGTTTGCGGTGGGCTGCTTACCGATATTTCATCAATCAAGTACGTGCCCATATCCCGCACAGCTCCCCCTTCATAGCCAAGACTGATAGAAACCACTGTTCCAATCAAAGGAATATCCAAAAAACCATTGTCATTTGCCCGTGCACGATCATCAAGCTCTATGGTGATACGGTCGCTTTTGTCTTCTGCCTCATCCGTAATTTCAATCGACAAGACATAATCCATGAGAGAATTTGTAATATCTTCGCCATTTGCCATAACTGTGCAAAAAGGCTTCATGATTTACGCCCCCAAATTCTAATCACTGGTGTGGCTTTAGGATAGGGTAAAGAAGGCAAAACTATCCTTACCCCCGCTTTTAACAGAGCACCATAATTTGCAAGACCATGATTAGCCGCATAAACACGTTCAACAG
>NZ_JBAFWY010000015.1:0-14917 GCF_036576165.1 Bartonella rhinolophi | reverse complement strand
AATGATGTACCAGAGATTCGAAAAACCTTCAGCCAATTTCATATAAAAGAAGTGACGACATCTTATACGTTTGGTTCTTCAAATAATACTATAGCTAAAGAATTAATCATCACCAATTGTGATTTTAGCAGAAGAAAAATCCTCTTTGAGAGGGCTTAAAAACCCCTTTGAAAACCTCTTGAAAGGCCTTTAAAAACTCTTTGAAAAAAAATGAATTGATGCAAAACCTAGTGGCAAGCTACAAGTGGCTCCCCGGGCCGGATTCGAACCAGCGACCAACCGGTTAACAGCCGGTTGCTCTACCACTGAGCTACCGAGGAACAGTGCTCAATCATTTAGCTGATAGGGCTATAGCAAAGCGATACCGATTTGCAAAGAGTAAAATTACTTTTTTTTAAAAAAAATGTCAAAAATTATATAAGAAGGGGAAAAAAGATCAGAAAAAATTTCTTACCTTGACGGATGTGTTGCCTTCCCTTATTGACACTTTTATGTTTGTTGGTAAGGCCTCGTGGCGGAATGGTTACGCAGAGGACTGCAAATCCTTGTATCCCGGTTCGATTCCGGGCGAGGCCTCCAGCTGGTTTTAACTAAAATGTCTTTAGAGTTAATGCGCTCAAGTAAGTTATTTTTTCCCTATTAAAAATGCTTCTTATGTAGAAAATGATGCAATTAAAATCTGTTAAAATTTAATGGTATGGTAAGAATCTAATTGTTGACTGCCGAGTGCTTTTTTGTAACATTTATGGTAGAAGATTTTAGATCTTAATTGTTACTGTTTTGGTAGAGTTGTTATCGTGGTATATGGGGAAAAAGGTTAGTTATGGTTGCAAGTTTTGCTGAGCTTCGCCGCAAAATGGTTGACAATCAAATTCGCACAAGGGATGTGACGGATTTATCAGTTCTTGAAGCGTTTTTAACGGTTCCGCGTGAAGATTTTGTTCCAGAAGATGTTAAGGCTTTGAGTTACCTTGATACTGATATTGCTTTATGTTTAGAGCAAAAGGGGTTTTCTGCAAATTATTTAATGGGGCCTGCGTCTTTAGCAAAATTACTACAGCTTGCAGCTGTAAAGTCATCAGATGTCGTTTTAGATATTGGTGCAAAGAGTGGTTATTGTGCGGCGTTGCTTTCAAAGCTTGCGAAGTCTGTGATTGCGTTGGAAAGTAATAAAGCTCTTTTTGAACAAGCGTCCAAGATTTTTGAGTGTAATCAATGTGATAATGTGATTGTGGTGCATGGGCCATTAGAACAGGGATATGCTGTTAAAGGTCCTTATGATCTTATTTTTATTGAAGGTGCTGTCGATTTTGTCCCTGAAAATATTTTTGATCAAATGAAAGATGGGGGGCGCCTTGTTGTGGTTGAAGGGCACGGTAATACTGGCGTTGCGCGCATTTATGTAAAAACAGATGGAATTATTTCGACTCGTCGTGCTTTTAATCTTGCTGTAAAATGTCTTCCTAGTTTTTTAAGAGCGCCTGATTTTGTATTTTAGTGCTTGTCTCACTTATGAGTAAAAAATAATTATAGAGTTAGTGTGGGGTTTTTAATCGTGTATATTATGTTCAAAATAAATAAAAAGTTTCAGGTGTTTTTATTACTGGTTTTGAGTGTTTTTATATCAAGGTTGGTTTATGCTGAAACATTGATGGATGCTTTTGCTAAAGCTTATATACACAATACTAAATTGAATAGTGAACGTGCAGTCGTGCGTATATTAGGTGATGATGTGATCATTGCACGTTCGGGGTTATTGCCGCAAATTGAAGGAATTGGAAATTATGGGCGAAGTAAACCTATGGTAGGTTCTTATAGTACTTCTGGATCCATAGGGATAAAATTAAATCAAAGATTATTTGACGGTTTTATTACGCAAAATATGTTTTCTTCTGCTCAGGTTAGGCTACAGGCTCAGCGTGAATATCTTCGGAATACTGAACAAAATATATTTTTGGATACTGTAACAGCGTATGCCAATGTGTATCAAGCGCGTCGTATTGCTGATCTTCGTAGAGAGAATTTGGCTGCTCTTGAAGAGCAAGTGCGTTCTAATCAAGCAAAACTTGATGTGGGAGAGGGCGCTCGTGTTGATCTTTCTCAGGCGCAAGCTGCGCGTTCTGTTGCTGTTTCAGAGCTCAGTTTTGCGCGTGCTGATGTGAAGACAGCGGAGGCGGCTTATAGGCAAATTATTGGTTCTGATCCTGAAAAATTAATACGTCCATTGGTGGCAAGAGGTTTGCCAATAAATCTTGATGCTGCTTACAAAGTCAGTGTCGTTATGCATCCAGCGATTCTTTATGCAAAATATCTAGTCGATGCTAGCTCTTATAATGTAAAGGCAAAAGAAGGGGCATTACTTCCTAAAGTGGATTTTTCTGCAGCAACCTCTTATAATCGGATTTACAGTGGTCATGGGGAAGACGGTGTTTCTAAATCAGTGGGATTGTCTGTGAGTATTCCAGTATTTGAAGGTGGGCGTACGTCTGCACAGATTCGCCAATCAAGGGAACAACTTGGGCATGCTCGTCTCCAGCTTGATTTGGCTCGTAGTAATATAAGACAGGCGCTTACTACTGCTTGGTTTCAGTTAGAGGGTGCGCGTGCATCTGTTATCGCTTATCGTGAAAGTGTTCGTGCTGCTGAAATTGCTCTTAAAGGTCGTATTCAAGAAAATCATGTAGGGCAAGCAACTACATTGGATGTCTTAAATTCTCGAACTCAATTGATTAATGCTCAAATTGCGCTTGCAATGGCAGAGTGCAATGCTGTTATTGCAAGTTATAGTGTTCAGTCTGCTGTTGGTCGATTAACTGCAAGTTATTTGGGTTTGAAAACTATTAAATATATCCGATAAGAGCTTAAAATAGCTCTTCATATTGCTAAATAGTTTAAATATTTCAAAGGTCAACAAATCAGTGGTTAAACATGTTGGAGAATGCAGCAGTAGGTGTTATTTTATAAGTGAAGAAAGTTGTGTGTAGCACCATCTTCATGACAAAGAGGTGTGTTGATCTTATAGTTCTTTTGCCTACACTGAAATGGTGATTCTATTTGTTGCATCTTTGAGAGGTTTTTTAGTATGGTACAGAGTTCAAGCGTGTTACGTGAGCCAAGTATGGATGAGATTTTGACATCTATTCGTGAAATAATCGAGGAGAATGCAATTCAGCCTGATCACTTTTCAAATGAAGGCGTTGCGATAGATACTTCTACAGAAAGTTTAGGAGTGTCATCATCGGAAGATGTTTATGACACAACTTTATCAGTCGATGATGCGATGAGAGCTTTGGCTGACCGTATTGGTCTTTCTTCTGAGAATAAAGATTTCTCTTTAGCGCAAATGGAAAAAAACACAGAAACAGAAAATAATATAGCAGGTATGGATGTGCAAAAAATAAAACCTTCCCCTGAAGAACAGCGTTCTATTCATAAAACAAACGAATGTAGTGATGAAGTGTTTGTATCGCAATCAGAGAATGTAACTGATGATCGCGTAAAGTTGTCTGCGTATTGTGTCTCTTCTGCAGAAAAGATTGCCAAGGACGTATTGCGTCCAGCTATAACAGAATGGTTACAGGGTAAATTGCCCATTTTGCTTGAAGACATTTTACGTGAAGAAATTGTCAAGGCGATTAAAAAGATGTCTTAACTACTTGTTTTATCTTTATTTTTGTATTTCGCATTTTGTTTTTATAAAGCGGTCGTTAACAGTTTTGCGAGGTCGTTGTAGGTAATGAAGGTTGCAGATAACATGAGTGTGCTTGCATTTTCAGTGGCGTTATGAATGAGTGGGTGAGAATGTTAGAGAAGAATTATGACGCTGCTTCCATAGAGCAACGGGTTGCGAAAAGGTGGGAAGATCGTGGAGCTTTTAAAGCGGGAGTGGGTTCAAAAATAGGCGCGGAGCCTTTTTGTGTTATGCTTCCGCCTCCGAATGTTACAGGCTCTCTTCATATGGGGCACGCGCTCAATACGACAATTCAAGATATTGTGGTTCGATTTCGGCGGATGTGTGGCAAAAATGTGCTATGGCAACCTGGCATGGATCACGCAGGAATTGCAACGCAAATGGTTGTTGAACGTCAGCTCGCAGAGCGTCGGGAACCAACTCGTCAAGAAATGGGCAGAGAAAAATTTGTTGAGCGTATTTGGGAATGGCGTCATGAGGCTGGTGGGGTTATTGCCAGTCAGCTACGACGTCTTGGTGTTTCATGTGATTGGTCGCGCGAGCGGTTCACAATGGATGAAGGGTTATCTCAGGCTGTTCGTGAAGTGTTTGTTACACTTTATAAGCAAGGGTTAATATATAAGGATAAACGTTTAGTTAATTGGGATCCTAAATTATTGACAGCTATTTCTGATCTGGAAGTTGAGCAAAAAGAAATTAAAGGTCATTTATGGCATTTTAGATATCCTCTTGAAGGTAAAGTTTTTGATCCAAGCGACGATACAACTTTTATAACAGTGGCGACAACGCGACCAGAAACAATGCTTGGTGATACAGGAATTGCGGTTAATCCCGAAGATGATCGTTATAAAAATCTTATAGGAAAATATGCCCTTTTGCCGCTTGTTGGTCGTAGATTGTTGATTGTTGGTGATTCTTATGCCAACCCTGAAGAAGGAAGTGGTGCTGTAAAAATTACACCAGCACATGACTTTAATGATTTTGAAGTAGGACAGCGCAACAATTTACGCTTAATCAATATTTTTACACAGAAGGCAGAAATTTTTTTACGTGAAAATGAAGCGTTTTTTGATGGTTTGACTTTATCGGATGAATTGAAAGTATTAGTAGAAAATTTAGATCAATCTGACCGTTTTGTTGCACGGAATCAGATTGTGTCTTTGATGAAAGAGGCAGGATATCTAGTAACTGTTGATGATCATCCACATACTGTTCCTCATGGTGATCGAGGTGGAGTGCCTATTGAACCATTCTTAACAGATCAATGGTATGTTAATGCTGCAGAATTAGCTAAACCAGCGATAGAAGCGGTTCGTCAGGGAAAAACGCAGTTTGTTCCAGATAGTTGGAAAAAAACTTATTTCAATTGGATGCAAAATATTCAACCTTGGTGTATTTCTCGCCAATTATGGTGGGGACATCAAATTCCAGCTTGGTATGGTCCAGATGGTGCGGTTTTTGTTGAAAAAAGTGAAGAAGAGGCTTTAGTTTCTGCTTTATCTCATTATGGTGAAGAGGTTAAGTTAACTCGCGATCAAGATGTTTTAGATACTTGGTTTTCATCAGCGCTTTGGCCTTTTTCAACATTAGGTTGGCCAGACAAAACGCCTGCATTAACGACATTTTATCCCACATCTCTTTCAGTTACAGGGTTTGATATTATTTTCTTCTGGATTGCTCGTATGATGATGATGGGACTTCACTTTATGGGGGAGGTTCCTTTTCCTACTGTTTATGTACATGCTCTTGTACGTGATCAGAAGGGAGCAAAGATGTCAAAGTCAAAGGGGAATGTTATTGATCCATTGGAGCTCGTTGATCAATATAGCGCGGATGCACTTCGTTTTACTTTGGCTATTATGGCAGCACAAGGTCGTGATGTAAAACTTGATCCTTCCCGTATTGCAGGTTACCGCAATTTTGCTACAAAATTATGGAACGCTACTCGATTTGCAAAGATGAACGGCGTTAAGCACGATCCTACTTTTAAGCCAGAAAAAGCGAAGCTTGCACTTAATCGTTGGATTTTAACAGAGTTATCTAAAACTGTTTCAGTAGTAACTTCTGGTATTGAAAATTATAAATTTAATGAATCGGCTAGTGCACTTTACCGTTTTATTTGGAATACGTTATGTGATTGGTATTTGGAGCTTCTCAAACCTGTATTTCAAGGTTCAGACGATGATGCTAAAAGTGAAGCTCAGGCATGTACTGCTTGGGTTTTGGATGAAGTTTATAAGCTTCTTCACCCTTTTATGCCCCATATGACAGAGGAGTTGTGGTCCCTTACAGAAACGTTAGGCATGGAACGTGAAGATATGCTAGCGTTGACACAATGGCCAGAAGTGACGTTTGCAGATGAAAAAGCTGCTTCTGATATTAATTGGCTGATTGATGTTATCACAGGGATTCGTTCTGTACGCTTTGAAATGAACATTCCAGTGGCTAAGTTAGCACCTCTTGTTATTGTAGAGGGAGGGAACGTAACGCGAGAGCGTGTACAGCGTTATGATGCAGTTCTTAAAAAATTAGCGCGTATTGAAACAATTGAGTTCTCTGATAAAGTTCCAACTGTGTCGGCGCAAATAATTTTAGGAGAAACGGTTTTTTGTTTGCCATTAGGACAGTTGATTGATTTAGAAGCTGAGCATGCTCGCTTGATGAAAGACGTCAATAAAATTGAACAAGATATTGAAAAGATATCAGTTAAATTAAATAATCCAAAATTTATAGAAAATGCAAAACCAGAAATTGTCGAAAATGAGCGTAACAGGATTATTGAATTGCGTGCTGCGAAGAAAAAAATGTCTATTGCTTTAGAACGGTTGACTTGATGTTATAGTTTTTGTTCTGTTTCATGAAGTTGACGATATTCAAAATATTTCGTTTTTCCTATAAAAAAGAGTCTTTTGGATACACATAAAGAAGTTTGTGGCAAATATAGCGATAAAAAACAAGATAAAGAAATACTTTAAGTGATAAGTGAACTAACACATGAAAGAAGTCATGATTATTGGGGAAGATTTTTCTGTCTATAAAATGGGTAAATAGATTAGGCTATTTCAGTGTTCTTTTGTGCTGTCGATGTGAAAAGCGTTAATGTCAGTTAAAATCTTACCTATATTTATGTAAATTATGATGATGTCTTTAAAGATGATTATAAGACGTATAATTTTTCACATATAGCTTTTAGCTTTAAAAAAACTTCTGGTCTTTGTTTATAGCCATATTTCTGACACATAAGTTAAACTTACAGGTTAAGAAAGGTATCTTCAATATCTGTACATTTTATTACAATGTTTTTGAGATATTTAGAACTTTGGCATTTATGCTTAAACCTGCAAGAGGAGGTTTCTGTCATAATATCATGGCTAATGGTTGAGGATTTTAGACAAAAACTCTTGCGCGCGCGGTGTTCTGGATTGTGGGTGAGAGAAAAACTCTTTAGATGAACAGTCTTCAAGAATTTCTCCTTGATCCATGAAAATAACACGTTTAGATACTTTTTGAGCGAATCCCATCTCATGTGTTACGCAAATCATTGTCATACCTTCTTCTGCTAGACTGATCATGACGTCCAATACTTCCCCTACCATTTCAGGGTCTAACGCAGATGTAGGCTCATCAAAAAGCATCACAAGTGGATCCATTGTTAAGGCACGTGCAATAGCAACACGTTGTTGTTGACCTCCAGAAAGCTGACCAGGGTATTTATCTTTATGTTCAGTAAGTCCAACGCGTTCAAGATATAATAAGCCGCGTTCAAGCGCTTCTTTTTTGCTGCGCTTTAAAACTTTGATTTGTGCAATTGTTAAATTTTCTGTAACGGATAAATGTGGAAAAAGCTCAAAGTGTTGAAATACCATTCCTACGCGGCTGCGTAATTTAGGTAGGTTTGTTTGTTTTGAATGAACAGGTGTTCCATCTATCCAAATCTCACCTTTCTGGAAAGGTACCAAAGCGTTGATGGTTTTAATGAACGTTGATTTCCCTGAGCCTGATGGTCCGCAAACTACGACAACTTCTCCTTTGTTAATGTTGGTTGTACAGTTTTTAAGAACGTTAATTTCGCCATACCAGTTAGAAACATTTTTTATTTCGATCATATGAGTAGACATTTTTTCCTCTTTAGCGGATTATAGATATTTTTTTCTGTAGATACGAAACTATTTGCGACAATGTAAAACAAATAACAAAGTAGAAAATGGCTGCCAAGATGTAAGCTTCTTGCTTTACACCAAAATTATTTGCAACAATATCAAAACCATTTAGAAGGCTATTGCCGCTGATTGCATAAACAAGAGTTGTGTCCTGAAAGAGAATAATGACTTGAGTTAAAAAAACTGGGATCATATCTCTAAAAGCTTGGGGAAGAATTATAATACGCATATTTTGCCAATATGTCATTCCAAGAGCTTGCCCCGCATATTTTTGTCCTTGTGAAATTGAATTTATACCGGCACGGATAATTTCAGCAAAATAAGCGGCTTCAAATGCAGTAAAGGTAATTAATGCTGATTTGTTTGCACCGATTGATGTGCCAGTCAAGAATGGTAAAAGCACAAAGAACCATAGAATAACCATAACAAGCGGTATTGAGCGCATAGCAGTTATGTAAATTATTGCAAGCCAAGAGAGTAGTTTGATAGAAGAAAGCCGCATCATTGCTAATAATGTGCCAAAAATAAATCCCAATATTGCTGCAAAAAAGGTTAAAAAAACACTAAAAAGCAATCCTGACAGGATATAAGAGTAAAATATATCAAAAGTGAAAAATGAAAAATCAAAATCTGAAAAATTGAAAGGAGAATGAAATTCAAACCAAGAGCTTATGAAATCTGTCATATTCAACATCCCTTTGTTTGAGAGTTAGGAGTTTTAAGCATTTTTTCGATTATTGTCATAACAATGAATACAAATAAAGCTATTAAAATATAGAGAATCGTAACAAGCAGATAGTTTTCGTAAACATGGCTGACTTCTTCAATTGTCTGATATTGAAATTGCATGAGTTCATTTATTGAAACAGCGAATGCTATAGATGAATTTTTTACAATGCCCATTGCCTCTGAAGTAAGTGGAGGAATGATTGTACGTATAGCACGTGGCAATATGATATAGCGATAACTTTGATAGGTAGTAAAGCCCATTGCCATAGCTGCGTAGCGTTGCCCAGAAGGAATAGCTTCAATACCTGAGCGAATCTGCTCTGCGATGCGTGCAGATGTAAAAAAACCCAAAGCACATGTTATTAAGAGAATGGATGAAAGTTTCATCGCTGGTGGGTAAATTTTAGGCACAACAAAATACCATAAAAATACTTGTACGAGGAGAGGGATGTTACGCATAATTTCTACCCAGATACTACCGATAGTTCGAAATATGCAACGAGCCATGGAAGTATTTGGGAGAGTGCGCATTGTTCCTATAATAATGCCAGTAACTATAGCTAAGACCAGTGAAGAAATGGATAATATAACTGTATTTTTTAAGCTATCGAGCAACGTATCTAAATAGGTGTGACTTACACCAGGAGTTCCAAGGCATCCAGCCACTAGTGTTTGGTTAAGATCATCGGTACAAAGGAAAGAAAAGTCCATTGATTGATATTTCCTAAATTTTTAGTCATTCGCAAAAAGGCAATAAGCTAGCCATATTTATAATGGCTGAATTTATTGAAAAACGCATTAAAATATAACCACACGCAATTTTAAAAGAATGTGGCTGTATTTATTTATAAATTATTTTCTGCGTAGTCTTCGCGAGGTTTATTATTTGGATGTTCCCAAGCATATTTTGTTGATTCAGACAAGGGAAGGTTGAGAACAGTATTGGCAGGTGGAATTGGTTTCATAAACCACTTATCATAAAGTTTTTCAAGTGATTCATCTTTGATTTGGCGCACAATACTATCATTAATTGTTTTTTCAAAGTTTTTATCATTGAGTCGGAGCATACAGGCGATGGGTTCGACTGAAAGTACGGTATCAAGAATGATATAATCAGATGGATTTTTTGATTTAGCAATATGTCCAGCAAGAATTGAGGCATCCATAACAAATGCGTCTGCACGACCAGATTCTAATAATAGGAAGCTGTCTCCATGATCTTTTCCCTTTACGACATCAAAATTAATATTTTTTGCACGTTTTCTTTTGCGGATCAGTTGAACAGGCGTTGTTCCCGTGGTGGTAGCGACTATTTTTCCATTTAAATCTTCAAAGAAGTTGATATTAGAATCTTTCTTTACGGCAATTTTAACTTCTTCGACGTAGGTGGTATAAGCAAATGTTACTTCTTTACTGCGAAAAACGTCATTTGTTGTTGAGCCACATTCAAAATCGTAGGTATTATTTTTTAGGAGAGGGATTCTATTTTGTGATGTAATGGGGAGATAGTGAATTTTAATAGGTTTCCCAATTTTTTTTGAAATGTCATCAATAATACGCACAGCCATTTCTGTGTGAAATCCTACATATTTGTTATTTCCAAGAGCATAAGCTAAACCTGATGATTCGCGAACACCTAAGGTAATTTCTCCTGTTTTTTTAATTTTTTCAAGCGTATCATTTTCAGCTAATGCGACATTTATCTGCGCAATAACGATTGCTGCAATAAACATTAACAACGATTTTTTCATTCTTTCCTCCATTGAGTGATGACTTCTTATTTTTGTTATTTAAGATATAGTATTATGCGTTGTGTAGCATATTTATTATCTTAGGGGAGGTATTTTTTGTTATCCCAATTAAAGAATATTATTCATTGAAATTCAAGGTGAATCCAAACGGGAGTATGGTCTGATGGTTTTGTATATCCTCTTATTTCTGTCTGGCTATATGCACAGATAAGTTGATCAGCAGCCTCTGGTGATAATAATAAATGATCAATACGAATACCATTATTTTTGCGCCATGCATTTGCTTGAAAATCCCAAAAACTGAATGAAGGAGCGTCTGTGACGCTACGGATAGCATCATAAAAACCTAAATGCACAATGCGTTGAAATGCTTGTCTTGTTTGTAAAAGAAATAAGGCATCGTTACTCCATTCTTGAATATTCTTAGCATCCAATGGGGTAGGGATGACATTGTAATCACCAGCTAATATAAGAGGTTCTTCATATGCAAGCAATGACTTTGCATGTGTGTACAGCCTTTTCATCCATTCCATTTTGTAAGGATATTTTTCGCTGTTGACAGGATTTCCATTTGGAAGATAGAGGGATGCAACACGAATAACTTTTTTGTTTGTTGAATAAACTGCTTCAATATAGCGCGCTTGTTCGTCATTATCATTGCCTGGTAATCGGCGGATAACTTCATCTGGTGTTTTTTTAGAAAGAATCGCAACTCCGTTAAAACTTTTTTGTCCGTGCGTTTCTATGTGATAACCTAAGCTTTCGATTGCGTCGCGGGGAAAATTTTCATCGATACTTTTAATTTCTTGTAAACAAACTATATCAGGCTGATTTTGTTGTAGCCATTTATATAATGTTTCGTGTCGTGCCTTTATTCCAGCGATATTCCACGTTGCTATTTTCATATCATTTATCTTAAAATATACATATACAATTGGCAAGTTAGCACGTACGTTTAAGTGCTTCTGGTGAAAGAGATTGCAGCACTTACGATATTATAGTGGTTCTCTTTATTGTATGAGGGATATTACTATGGTAATTTGGTTTATCAAGACCTTCTGTTAAAGCTAAATTTGAAGTTTATTAATTTATTCTCATTTTTATAAATTTTCTGATGTTTAGTTCTTGACGAATGTAGATGTTCTCGCTATTAGAAGCTATCACAGCCAGCGTAAGGGTGATTAAATTTAAGGGACTCCCGAGAGTCATCTTAAGCAGGGGTTGTTGGTTAGAAGATTAAAAGCAAATGCTAGTGCAAGAGGCTGTTGCCTTCTCTGCTTGTAGTCGGGTAAGCTGTTTGTAGCAGTGGTGCCCGATTTCGTGTGTAAATTAAGTGCCTATTCCAGTTTATATTTGGAGTAGATAAATATGAAAAGCCCAAGTGGGTGAGACGAATGTATATCGAAAAGAGGAAGGTTGCATGCCTACCGTAAA
The DNA here is from genome assembly GCF_036576165.1 of Bartonella rhinolophi. Taxonomy (NCBI): domain Bacteria; kingdom Pseudomonadati; phylum Pseudomonadota; class Alphaproteobacteria; order Hyphomicrobiales; family Bartonellaceae; genus Bartonella; species Bartonella rhinolophi. Next base: position 3,152 of record NZ_JBAFWY010000015.1, on the reverse strand, counting down.
CCAGTTAATTCGCAAGCCGCGTGTAGCGCCAGTTAAGCGTAATAAGGTTCCTGCTCTTCAGGCAAATCCGCAAAAGCGTGGTGTTTGTACGCGTGTTTATACAACGACACCGAAGAAGCCAAATTCTGCTCTTCGTAAAGTTGCTAAGGTTCGTTTAACAAATGGATTTGAGGTGATTGGTTATATCCCTGGAGAAGGGCATAATCTTCAAGAGCACTCTGTTGTGATGATTCGCGGTGGTCGTGTGAAGGACTTGCCAGGGGTTCGTTATCACATTATCCGTGGGTTGCTTGATACGCAGGGTGTCAAGAATCGTAAACAGCGTCGTTCAAAATACGGCGCAAAGCGTCCAAAATAATATTGAGAGACAGAGCCGATGTCCCGTCGCCATAGAGCAGAAAAACGTGAAATTAATCCAGATCCTAAGTTTGGTGATTTGGTTATTACAAAATTTATGAATGCCATTATGTTTGATGGTAAAAGATCTGTTGCTGAGCGTATTGTTTATGGTGCGCTTGATGTTGTAGAGAGTAAGGTGAAGTCAGATCCTGTGGCTTTGTTTCACCAGGCGTTAGAAAATGTTGCTCCTCATATTGAGGTTCGTTCGCGTCGCGTTGGTGGTGCTACTTATCAGGTTCCGATAGATGTTCGTCCTGATCGTCGTCAAGCTCTTGCTATCCGCTGGTTAATTACGGCGGCGCGTGGGCGTAACGAAACGACAATGGTTGATCGTCTTTCTGGTGAATTAGTAGATGCGGCTAATAACCGTGGTTCTGCAGTGAAAAAGCGTGAAGATGTTCATCGTATGGCGGAAGCTAATCGTGCGTTCTCTCACTATCGCTGGTAGATGTATTTAAAAAGATTAAGGTAAGTACAATGGCTCGCGAATATAAAATTGAAGATTATCGTAATTTTGGGATTATGGCACATATTGATGCTGGTAAGACCACTATGACTGAGCGTATTTTGTTCTATACTGGTAAAAATCATAAAATTGGTGAAACGCACGATGGTGCTTCTACCATGGACTGGATGGAGCAAGAGCAGGAGCGTGGTATTACGATTACGTCTGCTGCGACGACAACCTTTTGGGAAGGGCGTGATGGTAGAAAGCGGCGCTTTAATATTATTGATACGCCTGGGCACGTTGATTTTACAATTGAGGTTGAACGTTCTTTGCGTGTTCTTGATGGTGCGATAGCGTTACTGGATGCAAATGCTGGTGTAGAGCCTCAGACAGAAACTGTTTGGCGGCAAGCTGAGAAATATCATGTGCCGCGTATGGTTTTTGTTAATAAGATGGATAAAATAGGCGCTGATTTTTATCGTAGTGTAGAGATGGTTGGCTCGCGATTAGGTGCTAAAGCGTTGGTTTTACAATTGCCGATCGGTGCAGAAAATGATTTTGAAGGTGTTGTTGATCTTATTGAAATGAAAGCGTTGAGGTGGGATGGTTCTATTGGTGCTTCAGCGGTAGTGAGTGAGATTCCTTCTGATCTGCAGGAAAAAGCGGAAGAGTATCGTGAAAAATTAATTGAGATGGCAGTTGAAGTTGATGAAGCTGCAACAGAGGCTTATTTGGAAGGTGTTATGCCAACAAATGAGCAGCTTGTCTCTCTTATTCGTAGAGGAACTGTGGGGGTTCAGTTTCATCCTGTTTTTTGTGGTACTGCTTTTAAAAATAAAGGAATTCAACCACTTTTAGATGCCGTTGTTTCTTATCTTCCTTCTCCAGTTGATGTTGCGGCGATTAGTGGTCTTGATGTAAAAACTGAGAGTGAGACGACGCGTGAATCTTCAGATAATGCTCCGCTTTCTATGCTCGCTTTTAAAATTATGAATGATCCTTTTGTTGGTTCGTTAACTTTTTGTCGTGTTTATTCTGGGAAAGTTCAAAAAGGTATTTCTCTTGAAAACACTGTAAAAAAGAAAAAAGAACGTTTGGGACGAATGCTTCAAATGCACTCGAACTCTCGTGAAGATATTGAGGAGGCGTTTGCAGGTGATATTGTTGCTCTTGCAGGTCTTAAAGAGACAACTACGGGTGATACTCTTTGTGATCCTTTGAATCCTGTTATTTTGGAGCGAATGGAGTTTCCTGAGCCTGTTATTGAAATTGCGATTGAACCAAAAACAAAAGCGGATCAAGAGAAGATGGGTATAGCTCTTAATCGTCTAGCTGCGGAAGATCCTTCATTTCGTGTTAAATCGGATGAAGAATCAGGTCAAACGATTATAGCTGGTATGGGTGAGCTTCATCTTGATATTATTGTTGATCGTATGCGGCGTGAATTTAAGGTTGAGGCTAATATTGGGCAACCTCAGGTTGCTTATCGTGAATCAATTACGAAGACTGCAGAAATTGATTATACTCATAAAAAACAATCTGGTGGTGCGGGGCAATTTGCTCGTGTGAAAATTATTTTTGAGCCTCATGATGGTGATGATTTTCTTTTTGAATCAAAAGTTGTTGGTGGATCTGTTCCAAAAGAATATATCCCAGGTGTTCAAAAGGGTATTGAAAGTGTTATGGGGTCTGGTCCTCTTGCAGGGTTCCCTATGTTAGGTGTGAAAGCTACTTTGATTGATGGTGCTTATCACGATGTTGACTCTTCTGTTTTAGCTTTTGAAATTGCTGCTCGTGCAGCTTTTCGCGATGGTGCAAAGAAAGCTGGTGCGCAACTTCTTGAGCCTATCATGAAGGTGGAGGTTGTTACACCGGAAGATTATGTAGGTGATATTATTGGTGATTTGAATTCTCGTCGAGGTCAAATTTCAGGAACTGAAGCGCGTGGTATTGCAACAGTTGTAAATGCTATGGTTCCTTTGGCAAATATGTTTGGTTATGTGAATACTCTTCGTTCAATGAGTCAGGGGCGTGCTCAGTATACAATGCAGTTTGATCATTATGAGCCTGTTCCTTCGGCTGTTGCTTTGGAGATTCAGAAGAAATATGCATAATTTTGGGTTGTGTAATTAATTTTTAACTTAGTCCTTTTTTTTGGACAAAAAATGGAGAGCTCAAATGGCAAAGAGCAAATTTGAACGTACGAAGCCGCATGTTAATATTGGTACGATTGGTCACGTTGATCATGGGAAGACCTCATTGACAGCAGCGATTACAAAATATTTTGGTGAATTTAAAGCGTATG
>NZ_JBAFWY010000014.1:0-21858 GCF_036576165.1 Bartonella rhinolophi | reverse complement strand
ATCAACAATGATTGTACTTCTTTATAGTATTTTTCAAATAAAACATTTTTTTCTTACAACATAATTAATATTTATTATTTGATATATTGAAAATAAGGTAATATTTTTTATGGCTATCCTCCGTTCTTAATAATGTTTTACTTTTAAATTCTTACACTAATTATTATAAGTGATTACACAAAGTATCCACTCCATTTCCCTACAAGCTGCATTATTTTCGCTGTGTTAAAATTTTTTATAAATATCACAGATGACCAAACAGTTATGAATTTTATAACTATAAGTTCTGATGTTTTTTCTTTTGTTTTTCACAGGCGAATTTGCTGATTTTTATATAGTCAGGCTTGCACGGTTTAAGCACATATCTCAATTTCTATGAATCCAGAGCTATACTCATACTGTTTTTATCTTCCTCTATTGTATCGATATGCGCATCAAATTAACCATTATCAGATAATTTATGAGAAAACTAATCGGCTCTTGACTTTTTTTAGAACATCCGTAGTGTATTGCAAAATCTGATTGCACCAAAATAAATTTTGGGAGCAACGTGATATCGTCTTCAGTATAAATAGGATCCTCATATTATGGCTAAAGCAGCAACCATTAAGATTAAACTTTTATCAACTGCGGATACTGGTTTTTTTTATGTGACAAAAAAAAATAGCCGCACAATGACAGATAAGATGAGCAAACGTAAATATGATCCGGTTGTGAAAAAGCATGTTGAATTCAAAGAAACGAAAATTAAGTAATTGACTTCATCATTTAACTGGAAACTGCTGTAATCAAAAAAGAGGTAGATTTTATTGATCTCTGAGTTTAGTTTCTAGAGGATATTTTTATAAAAAGTGAAAATAATTTGGCGATCTCCGCAAAACAGAAATGCATTTAGGTTTTTATAACTATAACGCTATCATATTTAAATAAAGTAAGTTTATTGGTCGCCACCTTGATCGTGGGTATCATCACCGTAGTGAGTCTGGTTTATTTTAATTATATACTCAAGATTCAAAATGAATTGGATACACAAAATTTTCTCGCTATATTTTTGTTATAATTGGATAGTACGTTTATTTTTATCAAAGTAATGAAGGCTTGCCGTAAAAGCTGTTAAGTGGATATTTTTTCAAAACAAGCGTATCATGATAGCAGTTTTTTAATTTTATGAGAAAAAAAAATTCTCCATTTTATCTAAAAAACTTTAAATTGAAGCTTATCAATTTTAGCATTCTTGTGGCAATCATACTTCTTGTCTTTGTGATAATTTATCTTAAGTTTACTCAGATACACTCTCCAAAAGATGATTTTAGTTCCCAGGCCTTTATCAAAGGAAATGCATCTATTATTGATGGAGATTCAATCATGATTTCTTCTGTTATGATCCGACTAATAGGGATTGATGCTCCAGAGCTTCGCCAGTTTTGTGGCACAAAGGAATCACGATATCCATGTGGACTTGAAGCAAAAAAATATTTAAAACAACTTATAGCAAATCAGCCTATCACATGTTATTGGTACAAAAAGGATAAATATCGTCGCATTCTTGCAACATGTAAAACAAAGCAAATCAGCAATATAAATGCAACGATGGTGCGTAATGGTTGGGCTGTGAGTTATTATAGTTACCCTAAAGAAGAACAAGAAGCCAGACAGAAAAAAAGAGGAATATGGCAATCAAGTTTTCAACAACCTAAAAAATGGCGAAAGACGCATCCTTGGACAGAATAAAGAAAGTATTTTCTGTTTTAAAACGCATTCTTTAAATTTCCACTTACCTATGAAGCAACAACAGTGTAGCCAAATTATAAAACTTGAAAAACAAATTTACTCCTGTCGTGTTTGTATCAAACATCCACATTATCTTCCTCCTCTTCCACATGAACCAAAACCCGTGGTTTATTTATCCAATACAGCTTCGATCGCAATTGCAGGTCAAGCACCAGGATTGCGTGTACATGAAAGTTCTATTCCTTTTAATGATCGTTCTGGTGAAAAGTTACGTAATTGGCTCAACGTAACTAGAGGTGAATTTTATAACAAATCTCTATTTGCTATTGTTCCTATGGGATTTTGTTTTCCAGGCTATGACCAAAATAAATCTGACTTGCCACCAAGACGTGAATGTCAAGAAATATGGCATGAAAAGGTATTTCAAGCTATGCCACAAATAAAGCTTGTCCTTGCTATTGGAGGTTATGCACAAAAATGGCATATTACAGAGCTCAAACATAAAACCGTTTCAGCAACCGTCAGAGATTGGAAAAACATTCTTTCTATACGTCAACCTCGAGGTTACAATGTCATGCCTTTACCCCACCCATCATGGCGAAACACTTTCTGGTTACAAAAAAATCCATGGTTTCATGATGAACTTATTGTGGACCTTCGCAATTTAGTACGTAAATTTTTATAAACTGGATACTGAAAAAGAAAAATATGGATTATCTTCATCGAAAATTTTACATTTTTTATCCTTGATATCATTAAAAAGTTGAACTTTTATAATACCTTATCGAAATAAAATTCAAAAATTTAAAAGTGTTATCAACGTTGTAATACCATTTTTTTTACTCCCCTCCCCAAAAAATTAAATGCACACATCACTGTTTTTATTCATTACCAATACATACAAGCATAACTGCTTTAAGCGCTTTTTAAACATTGTGTAGGGATCTTAAAGTTATCAAATTTATCGTATAAGTAAAAATATTAACTATCTATTGTGTGTTATCATTTTTAATATTGGAAATTATAATCTTTTGTACAAAAAATTAATTGTTAAAATTGATATTTGTAACATCTTATTTTTTAATAATAGAACAAATTAAATACATAGCCTCCCTCATCAACTACATAAAACTGCAAAAAACTAATGAAACAGACTCTTAAAGAATTTTTCAGCTTTATAATTACACTATAATTCCTTAAACACTCAAATCTTCTTGTTTGCAAAGTGCCATTTGTGCGTGCGTTAAGACTGCAGCCTTGACAATACCAGCTGCCATAGCTGCGCCAGTTCCTTCACCAAAACACATTCCCAAATCTAAGAGTGGTTCTTTCCCAATTTTCTCTAAAATTTTGCGATGCGCTGCCTCTGAAGAAATATGTCCAATAATTATATGATCAAGAATTTTTGGATGCATTTTATAAAGTACTGCTGCTGCTGCTGTTGCTACAAAACCATCTAAAATAACTGGTACTTTTTCCATCCTTGCAGCTAAAATAGCACCCACCATAGCAGCAATTTCGCGCCCTCCTAGGCAACGCATTACTTCAAAAGGATCATCAAAATTATGCTTATGTAAAGCAATAGCTGTCTTAACAGCTGCTATTTTACGCTGATAAAATTTTTCATCAGATTCTGTGGTTCTCTCTACCCATTCCTCAACTTCTCCACCAAATAATGCTAAGCATAAAGCTGAAGCTATCGTCGTATTCCCAATGCCCATTTCACCTATACACACAAGATCTGTTCCACCAGCAATGGATTCCATTCCAAATGCCATTGTAGCAGCAGCAGTACGCTCATCCATCGCTGCATCTTTGGTAATATTCATTGTTGGATATTCCAGTGCCAAATCAAATATCTTCAGTCCAAGATCATAAGCTATGCAAATTTGATTAATAGCACCACCCCCCGCAGCAAAATTTTGTACCATTTTTTGCGTCATAGATTGCGGAAATGGTGTAATATTTTCATCCGTAATACCATGAGTCCCAGAAAAAATTGCAACTAAAGGCCGCGTTATAATAGGCTTTTCTGCACCTCTCCACCCTGCATACCAAACTGCAATATCTCCCAATTTTCCTAACGATCCTTGCGTCTTTGTTAAAATTTCTTGCCGTTTTTTTGCCAAAATTATAGAAGACTCATCAGCAACAGGTAAATTTTTAAGTAAAGCACGGAAATCATCAAACGGACTGATGGTCATATAAAGGCTACCTTTTAAAATTGATAATGTGTAATTAGAATATTTTCATATAAACAGGATATGAATAATTTATTTTTTAAAAAAGAGATTTAAACATATTAAATATTATTAACAAAATTATTTGTATATTCAATCTTCTAGCCACATAACTATTTTCCCCCGATTTACAGATCATCCATTCCATGATCTACTTTTGTATTGAGTAATAATGCGTTCATATATATCATTGACATATTCTCAATAAAAACAATAACAACTTTCTACAGTTTATAAATTAAAATTGCTTTTAAGAAAGCTTTTTCAAAAAACAGAGCTTTAAAAAAGCTCAGTTTTTATACATGTTATTTCATAAGATTATTGCGAAATGAGAGCAGAAAAAGCTTCTTTTAAAATATGTGCACCTGCGTCTCTTTTTGTTGCATCATTTGATAATATTTGCCGCCATCGACGTGCTCCATCTTGACCATGAAATAAACCAATCATATGACGTGTCACATGAGATAGCCGCCCACCCAATGAGATATGTTGGGCAGCATAATCACACATACGCTCAATAAGATCACAATCGCTAAGATCATTCTGCAACTCACCATATATTTCAGAATCAATGTATTTTAGTAAAGCTGGATCATGATAAATCTGTCGACCAACCATAGCTGCATCACACAAAGTCAAATGTTTTTTTACTTCCTCAATTGATTTAATTCCACCATTTATCCCAATGAAATTATTATGATACTTACGTTTTAATTTATAAACTCTTTCATAATTAAGCGGAGGAACATCGCGATTTTCTTTTGGGCTTAACCCTTGTAACCATGCTTTACGTGCATGCACCCAAATCGCATCACACCCAGCATTCCAAACTTGATCAGCAAAAAGATCCAAAGTTAATTCTTCATCCTGCTCATCCACACCAATCCTGCATTTAACAGTTACAGACACAGTAACAGCTTTTTTCATCGCTTCCACAGCATTTGCCACAACATTGGGATGTAACATCAAACAAGCACCAAATATACCTGCCTGAACACGATGTGATGGACAACCAACATTGAGGTTTATCTCGTCATAACCGAAACTTTCTGCAATTCTTGCTGCCTCTGCCAATTTTCGCGGATCTGATCCCCCTAATTGCAAGGCAACTGGATGTTCTTTATGGTGCAAAGCCAATAGTTTTTCACGATTACCATGAATTACAGCATCGGCTACAATCATTTCAGTATAAAGCAGTGCCTTTTTTGTTAAAAGGCGATAAAAAAATCTGCAATGCTGATCTGTCCAATCCAACATTGGCGCAACTGCAAATTTTACTGTTGATGGAGAACTATAAAATGTCATAAAAATATTATTCTCACGTTTCTATTAATAGCTCCCCCATTCACACATTACAAATATCCACTTTTTTGACTTCACAAAAGACTATTTTTTTTCCCTCGATTAATAGATGTAAAAAACGGCTTATATTCAATTGATTTTTTTAAACAACTAAAAATTATTATGAAAATAAATGAAAAAATAAAAATATATTACAATTTAAATAATTTATTTATATGTATATAATAATTTTATTAAATTATTAATATTGTTTATTACTTTTTAGTATAACTTTTAAATATATTCTTATTTTTATAATTCATAAAGTAAATCGTTAAATAACTTATATTACTATAACTTATTTTCTTACAGTGCTTTTCAATAAATTACGCAAATAGATACCACAATATAACAATATAAACTCCCTAAAGATGAAATCATCATAAATTTTGTTCATTTTCTCTTTTGCTTTGTATATAAGTGGAAAGAACAGCAACCTCTTCTTTATTAAACAAAAGTCCAAGTTTTGAACGGCGCCATAATATATCTTCACATGTCCTAGCCCATTCTTTTTCCATTAACCATTTTACTTCTACTTCATAAAGTCCATGCCCAAAATCTTTTCCTTTATCTGCCTTACCATTTGCAAATATTATCAATGCCTCAGAACCATAAGAGCGAGCAAGTCTGCGACATGTAAAAGAATCTAAATCTGGTATGAAAAAAGCAATCTTATTCTCGATTATATCTAACCGATTATATGGAAAATCGCCCCCAGGAAGTGTCGAATGAGCTGTCCACGGCGCCCCCTTTGTCCCAAGCGCTTTTTCAACAAACTTCATCACATCTTCAGCTAATTTTCGATAAGTTGTAATCTTTCCACCATAAAGATTAAGAATTTTTGGAATACTTTCTGTGCCCATTTCTTTTAAAACATAATCACGTGTAAGCTCTTGTGCTTTTGAAGATCCATCATCATAGAGTGGACGAACACCAGAGTAAGTCCAAATAATGTTTTCACGCAATACTGGCTGTATAAAATATTCGCTCGCTGCTGCACAAATATAATCAATCTCTGCATCTGTAATATGAGCGTTAGCAGGATCACCCTGATAGTCACAATCTGTTGTTCCAAGTAATGTAAACTCTTCTTGATACGGAATAGAAAATATAATACGTCCATCACTGTTTTGAAAAATATAAGCACGATCATGATCATAAAGCTTTGGAATGAGAATATGAGAACCACTCACTAGTCGTACTGGTGGATTCTCTTTATAGCCCAATACATTTTCTAAAACATGATTAATCCAAGGTCCCGTCATATTTACGACATAAGAAGTCGTAACACAATATTTTTCACCACTTAACTTGTTTCGAAGAATTACAAGCCATTTTTTTTCTTCTCTTTGTAAAGAAAGAACTTCCGTCCGTATTTTTATATCAGCGCCCAACTTTTCTGCATCACGAGCATTAGCAATTACTAATCGCGCATCATCTACTCTTGCATCGGAATATTCAAAGCCTCTCTGATATTCTTTTTTAAGTGTAGAGGAAAAATTTTTTGAAAAATTAACTGTTTTACTACGCCACAGTTTTTGATGCCAATCACCGAGATAATCATAAATAAAAAGTCCAAAACGCAACATCCAAGCAGGACGCAGTTTTTTATGATGAGGAAGGATAAAACGCAAAGGACGCACAATATGTGGTGCCATACGCCAAATGACCTCTCGCTCTTTCAATGCTTCACGGACAAGTTTGAATTCATAATGTTCAAGATAACGAAGACCGCCATGAATAAGCTTTGTGGACGCACTTGATGTACCTGATGCAAGATCATTCATTTCAGCCAATCCCACTTTGAACCCACGTCCAGCTGCATCTCTCGCTAATCCACATCCGTTTATTCCTCCACCAATAATAAACAAGTCATAATGCATTGTGGTCTTCATAATCTCACTTTTCATATCAGATTTATTTTTTGTTTTGCTGTATGCAATAAAGCGACAGCCAAAAATTAATGTCAGTGCTTTCAATCAAATTGTTAACGTGCCGTTTTGACGATAAATTAAGATAATATTCGATAAAAAGGAGAAAAATTTTCAACCATTGCACAAAATACAATCATCGTAAAAAACATGCGCTACATGAAATTTCCTAAACTTTCTTATAAATAAAGAAAAAACTGATGTTTTTTCTGTATCCTACAAGATTTATGCTACAGTTAAATGCTTTGTTGCATATCCGCAATAGTTTTCATATAGTTTACCAGCATCACAATAAAAAATAAAAATATGAAGGGCCACAGATGATCTATCAGCCTCAACATTCAAAAGCGACATTCATTGCAAAATTTTCAGCAGCAATTATGCTGAGTATTTTTTTAATCTGCTCCCCTTCTTTATTACATGCAGAGTCAAGCAAAAAAACATCAAATGATGTGAACTTAGAAAAGCTGAAAACACAGCTTTTAGAAGATCCTGTTTTTTTGTCTAAATTGAAAGAAAAGATTGCACCATATATTAACGATCATGATATTCAAGAAGTTGTAAAAAACTATTTACTTACTAATCCAGAAATTATGATTCAAATGCAATTTGTCCTTCAGAAAAAATTAGAAAAACTAGAAGAACAAAGAACCCAAAAACAATCTTCGATTATTAATTCATTGAAAAAAGAAATTTTTCAATCTCCTCATGATATTATTTTAGGAAATCCAAATGGTAAAATAGTGCTTGTTGATTTTTTTGATTACAATTGTAAGTTCTGTAAAAGCTCTTATCACCACATAGAAAGTTTAATAAAAGAATACCCTAATTTACGAGTTATTGTTAAAGACTTACCAATTTTGGGGCACGATTCTACTGCTGCACATACTGTTGCATATGCTTTTCGAAAACAGCTTCCAGAGAAATATCCTCAATTTTATAAAGCACTTTTAACTAACCAAGGTCGTGCAAATAAAGCTACAGCTATAAAAATAGCAGTTTCACTAGGAGCAGATGAAAAAAAATTGCGCAATGCAATCAAAGATCCTACTCTGTTGAACTCTTTTAAAGAAAATATTCAAATTGCCTCTGCATTAAATATCACAGGCACCCCTTCTTATATTATTGGAGATAAAGTCCTTATCGGAGCCGTAAACAAAAATATTCTAAAAGAATTAATAGAAAATATACAATAAATGCCCCCTTTACCTTGTCAGCTTTATGAAAATACCGCAGAGTGGGAAATTTATGATTTTTTTTGCTTTCTCTTTTTTATCAACAGGCTTATAAATGCAACTTTGCATAATAAACATAAGCTCAAAACTGCAAAATACAATGAGTAAAAATATCAAAAAAAGTACAGGTCTTAAAAAATTTCTCAAAAAAGGTCATCCGTAATCTAAAAATATTCAACCATAAAATTTAGACAATAGTGATCTTCATTGATCAAGGAGTTAAAAGTAAAATGGCAACAAAAAAAGTGGATGCGACAAAACATACCGCAATTAATACAAAAATTATCCGCGATCTTGCTGAAATTTTGAATGATACGAATTTAACTAATATTGAACTTGAACAGGGTGGACTTCGTATTTGTGTATCACGTCAAAACACTTCCGTCGCTCCTGAACAAACAATCTATGCTCCTGTTTCCACTCCTACTGTTGCCGTATCATCTCCCCCTTCAACTCCAACAACTGAGCCCCTTGCACAGGAAGATAAATCAAAAAATGCGATAACGTCTCCAATGGTTGGTACAGCGTATCTTGCACCTTCACCAGGCGCACAAAACTTTATAGAAGTAGGAAAAAATGTTTCTGAAGGAGAAACGTTACTTATCGTTGAGGCAATGAAAATGATGAATCAAATTCCCTCACCACATTCAGGCAAGGTAACTGCTATTCTGGTTCAAGATGGGCAACCTGTTGAATTTGGTGAACCACTTGTTGTTATTGAATAAAGCGAGAACTTAATATGATTCGAAAAATCCTCATTGCTAATCGGGGAGAGATTGCTCTTCGTGTTTTGCGAGCCTGCAAAGAACTTGGAATAAAGACCGTAGCCGTTCACTCAATTGCTGATGCTGATGCAATGCATGTCCGCCTTGCTGATGAAAGTGTTTGCATTGGTCCTCCCCCAGCTCGAGATTCTTATTTAAGTGTTCATCAAATTATTGCTGCATGCGAGATTACGGGAGCTGATGCTGTTCATCCAGGTTATGGCTTTCTTTCTGAGAATGCAAAATTTGCAGATGTGTTAGAAGCTCATGACATTATATTTATTGGGCCAACAGCTGCGCATATTCGAATGATGGGTGATAAAATCGAAGCAAAGAAAACTGCTAAAAAACTTGGAATTCCTGTAGTTCCAGGTTCAGATGGAGCCGTCACAGAAGAAGCAGATGCGTTACGTATTGCTAATGAAATTGGTTATCCCGTTATTATTAAAGCTTCTGCAGGTGGTGGTGGACGCGGTATGAAAGTTGTCCATTCCGAACAAGAGTTTTCTATAGCTCTTAAGGTAGCTCGCTCAGAAGCTGGGTCTGTTTTTGGTAATGATGCAGTTTACATTGAAAAATATCTAAAAAAACCACGCCATATTGAAATTCAGGTCATAGGTGATGGAGCAGGAAATGCTCTTCATTTAGGAGAACGCGATTGTTCAATTCAGCGACGCCATCAAAAAGTATGGGAAGAAGCTAGATCACCTGCACTGAATGAAACTGAGCAGAAAAAAATTGGTGATATTGTTGCAAATGCCTGCGCTAAACTTGGATATCGTGGCGCAGGTACTATTGAGTTTCTTTATGAAAATGGTGAATTTTATTTTATTGAGATGAATACTCGTTTACAAGTTGAGCATCCTGTAACGGAAGAAATTACAGGCATCGATTTAGTTCACGAACAAATTCATATTGCATCCGGCCAAGGACTTTCAGTCAAACAAGAAGATATCTGCTTCTCTGGCCATGCCATTGAATGCCGTATCAATGCAGAAGATCCCGTTAACTTTACGCCATCGCCAGGAACTATTACACATTTTCATACACCTGGAGGTTTAGGAATTCGCGTAGATTCAGGCGCTTATTCTGGTTACCGTATTCCGCCTTATTATGATAGTCTAATTGGGAAACTGATTGTTCATGGACGTACACGCTTAGAATGTATGATGCGTTTACGGCGTGCTTTAGACGAATTCGTAGTCGATGGAATAAAAACCACACTCCCTCTATTTCGTGATCTTATTAACAATCAAGATATCACAGATGGTAATTATAATATTCACTGGCTAGAGAAGTATCTTTCTAATCAATCAGATTCTCCAGATTCGTAATTTAAAACTATAAAGTAGTGAAATTTCATCACTACCTCTATTTAAATAGAGGTATAGGGGTAGTGTTGACAGTACAAGATAATAAAAAAGCTTATTATTTTATAATTTGTAACAAAGTTTTTTAAAATATGTATAAAATTGATAATTTTCTATTTTCCTTTTTGTGAGTTTGTGTTACTTCCCCATGTGTGGTTACGCCCTTATAGCTCAGTTGGTAGAGCACCTGATTTGTAATCAGGGGGTCGGGAGTTCGAGTCTCTCTGGGGGCACCATACCCTTTTTTTCGTATAACTTATTGATTTTATTTGCATTTTTTAAAATGAGAGATACGTAAATAAAGGTGAGGGAATAAGATTTTCGAATGTGCCTTTATCAAGGATATTTTTGTGTAAAATTTCTTTATCGATTCTTTGAATTTTTTTATTGTAATTACCTTTTGTATCGATTTATTTTTAAAGAAGACTTTCAAGAGCCCTTCAAAAAAGGGGCTTCAAAGCCTCCTCAAAGAGTATTGTTTTCTTCTGTTAAAAGTCACAATTGGTAATGATTAGTCCCTTAGCTACAGTATTATTTGAAGAGCCAAATGTATAAGATATTGTCACTTCTTTTATATGAAATTGACTAAAGGTTTTTCGAATCTCTGGCACGTCATTTAAAAAAAGAAGGAACTTTCCTTTTAATTGTGCAAGAATCGTTGCTATCACTTGATAATCTTCCCACTTAAACAAATCCTTCCCGTAGTAATCCTCAACATTCCAATAAGGCGGATCAAGATAAAACAAGACATTTGGTCGATCATAACGAAGCACAAAATCTGACAAATTTAACTGTTCAATGGTAACCCCTGCCAAACGACGATCAATAAGCTCCAATAACGCTTTGATTTTAAAATAATTAAACCGTGCATTACGACTCTTTTCAATGCAAAACGCACAATTCAGCCTTACCGCTAAAACCTAACCGCTGCAGATATAAAAACCGAAAAGCGCGCTCTAGATCAGTTAATATAGATGGGTCTTATCGAGAGAGATGTTGAAACTCCTCACAGCTACTGATCTGAAACTTCACCATATCCATAAATGGCTGGTAATGGCGTTGTAACACCCGAAAAAAATTCACCACATCAGATTGAGCGATCATTGATGATTTCTGCTGGTGGAATCAATTTTCTCCTAAAGAGAATCTCCTCCTATCCAAGAAAGGGAGATAAGATAAAGAATAGAAGTAGATATAAATCTGCATTCACGATTTTTTGCATTGATAATTTTTTGAATTTTTTTTGGTCCTCATATAATTTCTTTTCCTTACTGTAAAAATCTTTAAAAAATTCCTATCAGAGCACTTTTGAGGATTCAGATTATCACTAAAAAAGAAATGTTTTTTGATATTTTACTCTTATTACGATTTTAAATCTTGCCAGAAATTCAGTTTTTTAGGGTAACAATTGCTGAAAAATCAAAAATAGAGAGCTAATTTTCCCTTTATAATTTATGCTAAACACGCCAATACACGCTACCCCTGAACCCATCACCTACACCCTTCTCGTATCTAGGTGCAATTCCATCCGAGGGGCTTACTAAACTAAATTTTGAAAAATAAGTATAAGACTCCGCTTTTCAGTCTCTAAAAGACTTTTATTGAAAAATATTTTTTCAACAAAAAATAATTAAAAACCCTCTGCTATTGTATTCTTGTATTAAGTACAAAATATTATTTTTCTTACAAAGTAACCAATATCAGTTACCTTTTAAATTTAAAAATTAGAAGCTTTTTCCATTTTTTATTATTAAAAAAATATTATTAACGGAATTATTAAATACATTTCAATTATATTTTAAATAATAAATTCGCTACATATAGAATAAAAATACGCCACAAGGTTTTAATTTGCAGTTTCTCAAAGAGCTTTTAAAAGCGATAACGCAACCCAGCAGAAAAATGAACTCCAGAAAAACCAGACTTAGTAAGCTTATGCTGATAAACCAGATCACTGTGAAGCGTAATTTTTTGAGATAATTGCGAATAGATGCCCACTCCTGCTTCTAGGGAAGAACCAAAGGAAGCTAACTGAAAGGCATCTTTAAAATGCACAAATTGCTTTTTTTCAAAATTATGAATAAGATGGAACATACCATAAAAAGAAGTGGCACGATCCTTTTCAGACACTACAAATGTCTTTGTTACATTCCCCCCTACACGCATCACCCATTGATCAGGTTTTCCCATCTCAATATCAAAACCACCAATGTCACATGCTTTATTAAACTGGAGATGTTGATAAATAACCTGAATCTGTGGGTCAAAAACAAAGCCTTTATACCCTGTCATAAACGCTTTACCAATAGACAATGAAGCGCTTAGAGGATTACCTTTTAATGTAGCTGTCTTTCCTCCTACGAGAGTAAAAATATCACCTTTAAATAGGCCATAGGACAAAAAACCATCCAGATAAAGACCCGCATCATGCTGCATGCTGCCGTACACTATGACTGACCATTTATCCAATGAATTTTTTTGACTTTCTTCAACATTTTGAGGCTGCAAAGAAA
Source organism: Bartonella rhinolophi (assembly GCF_036576165.1). Classification (NCBI taxonomy): domain Bacteria; kingdom Pseudomonadati; phylum Pseudomonadota; class Alphaproteobacteria; order Hyphomicrobiales; family Bartonellaceae; genus Bartonella; species Bartonella rhinolophi. The sequence continues at coordinate 8,733 of NZ_JBAFWY010000014.1, read as the reverse complement.
GTTTTCCATAACTCCCCATCACCCCAAAAGATGTTGCACTATATGGATTCTCAATTGTCTTCAGTAAGATGCCCACTTCTACGGCATTATAATCAAGATTACCACCATAACCATATTCAAGTGCGGACAAATTTGAAGTATAATGGTGGTTAGCACTATAACCATGCACAAATAAAGTAGGGTTTTTATCAATTTCTAAAAATCTACTGGCAGCAGTTCGCATAGTTTCCAACTGCCTATTTTGATTGCTAATATCCATCAAACCAACATGAAACAAAGCGTTTGGCAAAAGCAGATAAGTTGGAATCTGTGGAACAACAAGCCTTACTTTTAGCTCAGAATGAGGAGCAATCTCCAAAGAAGGCGCAATAGGAAAAAATGCAGTAGGTTCAATATATTTACTTTCAAGTCGATAATCCCAAAAATCTCCCTCGCCTTCAATTAATCTTTGTGCAACACTTGCATTACCACGAGAAGAACTTGGACCATACGCATGAAGATAATATTGATAAGGAAAACCTTCCAACGTGATATAAGCACTACTTAGCTGAAAAGAGTCTTCTTTCGCTTTTCCATAAACTTGGATAATTGAAATACCTTGAACATTTTCACCACCAGTCTCTCCCCCTTTATCTTCTGTAATGAGCTGCACATGAACTGTAGATTTTCCAGAGATATCACCATAAATCAAGATTCGATCAGTCTTTTGATTATCAAACGAACCATCATTATTGGTATAGGTGTTCAAATAAAGACGCGCATTACCCTGCATACTGAAAACTTCTTCCGCTCCATTTCCAATACGAAGTGTCTGATATTTTGTGGACGTTGGAGTTTCAAAAACAATAGCACTATCAGAAAGCCTTACAAACGAAACAGACGAGGTTGCACGATCCGAATTTTGCCAATTTATTTCTTTTCTTTTTGTCAAAATCCATTTTGAATCTCCACTTAAATAAAGTTCCGCGATAGAATTATCAGAAACACGAGTGCCTCCTTTAAGCACAGAAGAATCAGCTAATATCCCTACAGAAGCTCCCTTTTCAAGCATCAACAATAAATCGCCAGAGATTTCAGTCCCTTTTGAAGCCGCGATATAACCACTACTCTTGCTACTATAAATAGCTGTAGCAGCTGGAGCTTCAAAAATGGATTTTTTCAAAAAAACAAATCCTTGTTCAGAATCATTAGCTCCTTTGTCCATATCAAAGTGTATACCATGCTGATTACCTGTCACCGTAACTATTGAATCATCAATATAAACTCGCGAAACTGAAATATTCTCTTTCGTGCCAACATTCGACTGTGCATTAACATCTAGCCCAATCCACAAACCACGAATATCTGTAACCATAACACTGCTATTCTTTAAATGAATAGAACCATGCTGATTTATATTTAAAGCTGCATGGAAAACTTCATCTTCCTCATTAGCTACTTTTTGATTTTTAGAAATAATGGTAACACCATCTAAAATTGCACTTCCCCCAGTCCCTACATAAAGAGCTGCTGCATTCCTCACATCGACCGACCCACCTATCATCTTAATGCTTGCATCAACACCACTAAAAAGAGCAGTTCCTTGGATAGACTCTTGATATCCTACCTTAATTTTTGTATCAGTTAAAATAACAGATGCACCTTCTTTTTCTGCATAAACACCCACTTTAGCAGTCTCAATAGATCCACGATCTATTTCTATAATTCCATTATTTGCAGCAAGTACACCATAAGCACCACCTATAATTTTTACGTGCGTTGCTTGAATAACTGTTCCAAATTCCTCTGCCACTATGGGAGCAAGCAACATAAGAGAATTGTTCTTTTTACTCTCTTCTCCAAAGACCTCAACGAACTGATACACCTTATTATCAATCGTATGCCTTTTGCCATCATTGCATCTATAGTATGGTTTGTTTTCATTACATAAAAATGACATAAATGAATCAGAACGTGCCTGAATATCTACGGTTGATAAAAAAGAAAAAACAGCTGTTGCAAAAACGCACGAATATAAATGATTTTTAGATACTTTCATCATTCTTCTTCAAACTTTCTTTTTTCTCAACGAAATTAAAAAATGTAGGTAAAAGGCGAACTACAACTTAAATACGATACGTAAAAATAAAAATGATAATTTATAATCCATTTCACTAAATCGAGCACATATAGTTCGTTTTGTATTTTATGTAAAGCGAAACTGTAATCCACCCAAAAATAACCTCTATAATCTTATGATCATAAAGCAAATCGCCATAAAACAAAAAATTTAAAGGAACTTGAGGCTTAAAACTTAATCACGCTTCTACAGAAAAATAAAAAATGAGAAAAAATACAAATATTTTAGTTTATAAAAATTATAATATGAGATATTTTCCAATATATATTATAAATTAGTCGAATTTTTCTATTCAAATATCAAAGATATTATGATCTGTTTTTTTCAATGAAAATCTACATAAACAAGCAAAATTTTTTGTGCTCTACCATAACGCTTTACCATCAATCGATGAGATACCTCTCCCCCCAAAATACCCATTAAAAGATTTTTGCCTACCACACACTATATTGGATATCTATGCAATAAGTGACATTGTGTTATGATAATGAGCATTCATCATGAAAAATGCTGCCAATGGATTAATATGCACTTTGACATTCATACTTAAAAAAAAGAAAAAACATCGTTACTTTTTTCAGATATCTAAATGAGTATAGATGAAATTACTGAAATAAGCCTTAAACACTGAGAAAAGCGCACAAACATGTATGCTTTTAAAGCACTTTGACTATAACTTCTTTTTTTGCCACATAAACAAAAAAATCATAATTAAGTTTTACTTTTAAAGAAGAACTTTTACAAAAAGATACGACCAAAACACCCAAAATTAACAATTAAGATAGTCAAAAAGCTATAAAATAAATAGAAAATAACTCATTAAAATCGATGAAAATTGATTTTAATGATATTTGGCGGAGAGAGAGGGATTCGAACCCTCGATATGGTTTCCCATATACACGCGTTCCAGGCGTGCGCCTTCAACCACTCGGCCACCTCTCCAGAGCTTTGCACTATACCCAGAAAACAATAACATGCAAGCTTAAACTATACACTCAAAATCAAACAAAATTTAAAAAATGACTTCATTTATCAAAACGAAATGCAAATATTTATGAATAATAATTTACCATCTACTTTCAAGAAAAAACTTTTTCGCAGACAAACATCAAAAATCTAATAACTGGATCATTAAAATTCTTAATGTTCATCTGTAACTTGCTCATCACGAATGAATAAAATAGCCTTCAAGTTGACATGCTGCACATATTTTTTAAAAATCAAATAATTAAAAGTCAGCACTCACCCCTTTATACCACTAACTATGTTTAACAATAAACAAAGAGACTCTTTCTCATTAAATTTTTGAGATCCAAAATTAAAATCTGCTTCACAAAAATGATCTAATCTAATTACTTAAGAAAATTATAAAATTGACCAGTATTCTATTTCATTAAAGCTTTTTATCACCTTATGTCATAGTTAAGGGCGCGCACATCCTGTGCAGTTTCGCATTGTAATGCTTTTTTTGCCAAAATTTTCATATCTTCAAAACTATACGCTTGTAAACGTGCTTTTACTGAAGAAATATCGCAAGATATCATGGAAAGTTCATTAATTCCCAATCCAGTCAAAATCATTGCTGCAAAAGGATCTCCAGCCATACTGCCACACACGCTAACCCAACACTTATGTTTTGCTGCACCCTGAATAGTCTGATGAATCATGCGCAAAACTGCTGGATCAAGACTATCAGCTTCAGATACAAGATAGGGATTTTGTCGGTCAATAGCCATTGTATACTGAGTTAAATCATTAGTTCCGATCGAAAAAAAGTCAACATGAGCACTTAAAACATCTGCCATAATAGCCGCTGCTGGAACTTCAATCATAATACCAAATTTTAATTTTGGAGCACCAATATCGTTCCGAATTTCTTCTGCAATCTTTTTCATCGCAAAAATTTCTGAAACAGACATAACCATTGGAAATAGAATCCATATATCTCCTCCCTCCTTTGCTGCTCGATATAAAGCGCGCAACTGTGGAATCAGAAGATCACGTCGACGTAACAAAAGCCGCGTTCCCCGAACACCTAAAAAGGGATTATCCTCTTTAGATAAATGTAAATGCGTAACTTGTTTATCACCACCAATATCAAGCGCACGAATAATCAATGGTTTATCTGCTACAGCTGCAACCATCGCTTGATACACATCAAATTGCGCCTCTTCATCTGGAATGTGTGAACTGTCTAAAAATAAAAATTCTGTACGCATGAGTCCAATACCTTCAGCTCCCACATTAAGTGCGACAGGAACCTGACTGGCATAATTGACATTAGCCATGATACGAATCCTTTGACCATCTGTCGTTTGCACTGGTAACCTACATACGTGAACCTCACTGCCACGCTTTTGCGCAATAATATTTATCTGTTTTTTGACATCTTCAACATCTTCAGGAACAGGATCAAGGTAAATAAATCCGTTATCACCATCAATAATGGCCTGAATATCGCTCTCAATTGCTAAAATACCAACACCAGCAGCAACAACCATTGGAATACCAAGAGTGCGCGCCAAAATAGCTGTATGAGACATGGGGCCTCCCCATGCTGTCGCCAATCCTTGCACTTTTGTACAATCAAGCTGAGCTGCATCAGAAGGAGACAAATCATCTGTGACGAGGATAATCCCATGTGGAATATCATTTAAAAAAAATGATTTATAAGAGGGATTGATTTCACCTAAAACACGGCGACCCACATCAACTAAGTTAACAGCACGTGCCGCTAACAAAGGATTATCTACCTTAGAAAACATATCTGCAAATTGCCGAATTGTTCTATCCCAAGACCAAGCCACACCATGACCTTCTGCCATAAAACGACAAACTTGCGCTATCAGAGTTTCATCTTCAAGCAAAGCCATTTGCGCTGAAAAAATTGCAGCAGAATCCGCTCCCATACGGGCTGTAATATCATCAATAACTGACGCTATTTTATGCTTTGTCTTTGCAAGAGCGTTCTCAAGACATGCAACACCAGTTGCAAAACCAACAGGTTGATCCGTTATGGAAATATCATTCCGCCTTAAAACAAAAATTTTTCCAAGAGATAACCCTGGACTTGCCCCAACACCAGAAATGCCTTTTTGTCCAGAACGTGGATACCAACCATGCAAAACTTTGGTTTGAGCTTCCATTTTTTTCATTACACACTTTTCACTTATGCTCACTTTTTTCACGACAGAAATTGCATTTTTAAGCAATTGCTTACCTTCTACAGCATCCGTCGAAAACATTAAAACATCACCGTTTTTTACTCCTAATTGCAGTAAACCAACAAAGTTTTTCATTTCAACGGCATACTGACCAAGGCGAACTCTGATAGAGCTTTCAATTTTTTTTGCAAAATCAACCCAAAGCGACGCTGGTCGTGCATGTAGACCACTTGGATAATCTAAAGTCCATTCTTGACGCACCGAAAGGTCACCAATAAAATCTTCTTCTCTCTTCGCATCTTGATTAAACAGAGTGGTAACAATTTGCTGTTTGTCCGTAGTTGTTGAAAGTGTTTCAAGCCGTTCTTTATCAAACAAAAGATGTGTCAATCTTTTGCAAATTTCTGTATAGCGATCTGGACTAGCTGCAATAGCAATAACCAAACGCGCTTTATTTCCTTCTCGCCACTCAACACCAGCAGGAATTTGTACAACAGCGACAGCATCCTTGGTAATTAAATCACGATTTTCAACCATTCCATAGGGGATTGCTATACCATTCCCAAGCCAAGTATTTGCTATTGCCTCACGTTTTAGCATGCTAACTAAATAATATTTGTCAACTGCACCAACCTGTACAAGTAATTCAGCAGCTGCATGAATCGCATCATTTTTATGACTAAAAGTAGCCGCAAGTTTTACAGATCTCACAGATAAGATTCCTATCTCATTAAAATCTGTATTCATTGCTTTTGTCTCCTCGCATCTCATAGGAAATAAAAGATGTTTTTGATAAAGTTTATTTCAAAGCAGCGTTTTTAAAAATATAATCAAGTGAAACGTTAAGGCCCTAGCGCAACTTACCAAACTATCAGATATCATCGTCTAACGTGCGTTACTTAAAAACGCTCACAAAGAAACCTAGTATCTATTATTTATTTGACCAAGCCAAATGCCCAGAATACTAGTGCACCCAATCAACTTAAAAGCCACTTAAAAAAATATTATCATCATCTCAAGTTATTCAACGTAAATCACTATATTTTTCACATGAAAAAAATAACCACTTGCAGTTCCCATTGATATTTTACGTACATCCTCTCACACTAAACAGCCTGCTATTGCTCTTCTCTAACTAATTACATAATTATAAATTGTCACACACAGCATATTTCTTTAAGTTTGTCGCAATTTAATATCCCACGATACAAAAATGAATCTTAACAACATCGTAAGTTCCCCTTTTTCAAATAAGTAAAGCTCTACAAATAACCTCCATTTCTTCGCACTTCGATAGACAAAATAAATAATGGAAACGTGTTATTGCCTTAAATCAATCCTCACTATTAAGCTGGTAAACTTTATTTTCACAACACTCTAATGTAGCTGATTGCACGTTGATCATTACTATGCCATAAAACTAAATTTCTTTAATAGCATATTTCTTATTATAGGTTTACTGAAAGTCCCCCTGCACATCACTATTGACGCAACTCTAAAGCAATTTGATTATCCCTCTTCCAGCCTCTTATATATCCCTTTTTTCTTTTTCTAAACGGCTAATTCGATCAAACTTCATTACCTACCAAAAAGTATTATAGCTATTATAAAAAACACAAACACCAATCAATTAATCCATTTTCATCAAAATGACCGTAAAAATACCTTTATCAAATTTTTTTACCAATTTCTGAAAAAACTCTGTAATATCGTTTTGCACATAAGAAGAGAAAAAATTCCTTACATTATTATATCTATACATTGCCTATCTATCGAAAAGTCCAAACATTACGCAAATATTTTCAACACAAATAAAACATAACATCAATCTTGTAGCTCTTTAATAAAAACATTTTTTCAGATTTTATTTTGTAATTTCTTGTGCACCCCCGCACGTTTATTGCACTGCAGAAAAAAAGGAGAGGTAAAACCCACCTCCCCTTTTAATGCTAAAAAAAATTTAACAGATACTGGCTTATTGCAAAGAATACTACTATTTACTCTGCTGTCTCCATTACAGGAATCACTGAGACATACGAACGGTTACTAGCTTTTTTACGAAAAGAAACCGTTCCATTTAATAATGCAAAAAGGGTATGATCTCTCCCAATACCAACATTATCACCTGCATGCCAGCGCGTACCACGTTGGCGAACAATAATATTTCCAGCAAGAACAGTTTCACCACCAAATTTTTTAACGCCAAGACGTTTTGATTCTGAATCGCGGCCATTCCGCGAAGAACCACCAGCTTTTTTATGTGCCATAGATGTTCTCCTTTAATCTTTCTCACTCATCTGACGTCACGACTGAATCTTCTTGCGACACAACTTTTTTCTTAGAAGTTTGCGTAGCAGTTTTCTTAAGAGAATCAGCAGTTTTTACTTCTTTTCGTGCAGCAGCTTTTTTTTCAGCCAACTTTACTGTCGCTTTTTTGGGTTTTAAACCATCGGTCAAAACTTCTAAAACACGAAGTATCGTTGTCTCTTGGCGATGACCCCGCGTGCGCTTTGAATTTTGACGACGACGCTTCTTAAATGAAATGACCTTACGCAAACGCCCCTGCTCTATAATTTCAGCCGTAACCATAGCACCAGCGACAACAGGCGATCCAACGGTTGCATTATCTCCCTCACAAACCATCAATACGTCTCTGAATTCAACAATATCACCGATATTTCCAACAATTTTTTCAACTTTTACTAGTTGATTAGCAATAACGCGATATTGCTTCCCACCAGTTTTAATGACTGCGAACATTATATATCCTTTCGTTCGATCCAGCTCTTATTTCACTTTTAATTTAATTAATAAAGGGAAACAGGCTACTTTTTATCAGTCGTAACAAACTTAAATAGAGTATAAGATAACCGAAAATCGTGCACGCGCAAACCTTCCCACGCTTGCACCTTAGTACATATGATAGAATTTTTGTTCTCTGTCAAGAAAAGCCAACAAAAAAGCAAAAAAGGGGGTTGTTCTCAGAGTAATTGCAGATTATTTTCCCACCATATATTCACTAAGACTCTACAATGAAAAAGTTTTGTTGTGCTTTAGTAATCTTGGAGAGATGGCTGAGTGGTTGAAAGCACCGCACTCGAAATGCGGCATAGGGGTGACTCTATCGGGGGTTCAAATCCCTCTCTCTCCGCCACATCATTAGGGAAAGCAGTGTTATTTAGTTTCCTTACCCAATTGCAGTTTACTGTAGACCGCCCCACTAGGTTTTTGCACCAATTTATTTTTTCAAAAGGTTTTTAAAAGCCTTTCAAGGGATCTTCAAAGAGGTTTTTAAGCTCCCTCAAAGAGGATTTCTCTTCTGTTAAAATCACAATTGGTGATGATTAATTCTTTAGCTATAGTATTATTTGAAGAACCAAACGTATAAGATGTCGTCACTTCTTTTATATGAAATTGGCTGAAGGTTTTTCGAATCTCTGGTACATCATT
>NZ_JBAFWY010000013.1:0-23864 GCF_036576165.1 Bartonella rhinolophi | reverse complement strand
TAAGTTCCAATAACGCTTCGATTTTAAAATAATTAAACCGTGCACTACGATCCGTTGAAATGCAAAACGCGCGATTAACAACCTTACCACTAAAACCTAACCGCTGCAGATATAAAAACCGAAGAGCGCGCTCTAAATTAGTTAACGTAGATGGTCTTACAGAGAGAGATGTTGAAACTCCTTCACGGCTACTGATCTGGAACTTCACCATATCCATACATGGCTAATAATGGTGCTGTAACACCCGAAAAAATTTACTACATTGGCCTTAAGCGATCATTGATAATTTCTGCTAGTGGAATCAATTTTTTCCTAAAAAAATACCTCCCATTCCGATAAAAAATTTTGCATAAACCTTAGAAGGAATGCCTTCAATAATTTTGACAATAGTTTTTTCTAACCTTTTCCCCGTCAATATAAGGTGTTATTGAACCTTTAAAATATCATAAAAAAAGAAAAAACTTCTCTTTTAACTGCGTAAAAATCATGGATATCACTTGACATCTTTTCACTTAAACAAATCCTTTTCATAGTAATCTTCAACACTTTAATGATGAATCAAAGTAAAATAATATGTTTGGTAGTCATAGTGAAGCATCAAGCCTTAGAATCATGAACCATCTTATGATGAATTTAATATTTTGAAATTTTTATATAACACAGAAGGCGTAATCAAAATTTTTTATATAGAGAATTCAATAAAGTACTATAAGATACCAGCAAAAAAGAAGCTAAAAAGCAAAGCGCAAAGGTTGCAGAAACCAAACCCACTGGTGAATTGTTAATTCATCTTAATAAAATTAAAACACCAGAAACTATGAAAAATACTTATAGTATTGACGATTTTTCACTACTTGAAAATGAGCAAGAAGAATACAGCTCCAACAAAGCTTGTCGCTCTGTCGATGGTATAAAGTTTAGCCATGCCAAAACGTCGTCCACCTCATCTCATTCGCGAATGCACTCGTCATGGTAAAACTATAGGTATGTGCGCATCGGCCACGGTTCGCGGTTTCGGATTGAAGGAACCTACAGAACACAAAAATTTATTGATAATTATACGCTTGCAATCAAAAAAACGCAAAATGGTTCCTCAAAAAATATGAAGCGCACCAGACTTATAGAAGGGCCTTTCGATGGGTTATTGCATCAATATTTACAAAGCATGCAATGGCATAATCAATCAGAATTTACAAAAAAATTTAAATATAGAATTCTAAATAACTTTTCTAAGCTTATTGGTGATCGCTCTTATAAAAGTATAGAAAAACAACATATTCTTGATACCGTAGACAGCAGGCGCAATATTCCAGCAGCTGCAAAACATTTTTTAAATGCTTTAAATGGTCTTTTTAATTGGGCAGTTGATAACGATCTCGTGAATAGAAATCCTGCCTTTAATATAAAAACACCAAAATCTTTTAACTCAGAAAGATTTATTCCATGGTTAAAGGAGGATATCGACAAAGTTATTATGACACATGGGCACGTGGTACACATGAACGCATTTGAATTGACGTGCTTTTGTACACAAGGACTGCGACGTGGTGATGCAGTTCGTATTGGCTGGAAAGATGTAACGGATAATATTATCCGTTTAAAAGCGGAAAAAGCCAATTTTATACGGATGTCTTTCTACCCATTTTACCTGAACTCGTAAAAAATCTTAAAATAGAATCAATTGGTGATGAAACATTTATTTACGGAAAAAATGGAAAAAAATTTAGTAAAGAAAGCTTTGGAAATCTTTTTCGTAAAGCTTGTAACGCCTCTGACATTAAAAAGTTAGCACATGAGTTGAAAAAATTAGCAGCAACACGCGCAGCAAATGCAGGCGCTACAGTTTCTCAAATAAAAGCTCTTTTTGATAGACTGAAGATAAAATGACATCTCCTTATACTAAAATGGCTAACAGAAAACGGCTCGCAATAAAGCCAATCAAAAAATTACAAGGAAAGCTGGAATAAATGGAAAATAATTTAACAGAATCAATAGAATAAAAATTTTCTATAAATCATTGATTTTATCTAAAATGGCGATCCCGACAGGATTCGAACCTGTGACCCACGGCTTAGAAGGCCGTTGCTCTATCCAGCTGAGCTACGGGACCAAATGATCATTTTCCTCGTTTAAAATAGCACCCTTACTAATGCGTCCAAGATTGCTGTCTATCACTACGAAAATTATCAGAATAAGAAACAGCACGTCGAATCGGCTTATATGTTTTTTCTACACGATAAGGAATAGAATTTTTGATTGCAAAAGCAATTGCTTCTTCCTTCTTATTAAAGCGAATTTTCACCTGATTATTTATATCAGATGTTGCCGTATATTTCATAAGAGGCTCAAGCATTTTTGCTTGTGTTGGCTCATACTGCAACAACCAAAAACCAGTGCTACCCCTTCCTGACTGCATAGCAGTCTTTGCGGGACTATAAATACGTGCAACCATAGTCTTTCCCTTTAGACCATACAACGCTTGAGTGACAATCTCTCTACCATACCACCCAATTGGGCCACTTTCTTAGCATCGAACAAAATATGGTCGGAGCGATAGGATTTGAACCTACGACCCCCTGATCCCAAATCAGGTGCGCTACCAAGCTGCGCTACGCTCCGCCATTTGTATTTATTTGATGCACATTCCCTAAAATTTTCATAACAAAAGTGCAAGGAAAAAACACACTTTTTTTTAATTTTGTTTCATTTTTTGGCAAATAATAACCTTTTTAGATTTTTTTTACCCAATGATACATTAATTGATGAAAATTAACGGAATAAAAAATTAATACCCACAAAAAAATTTAATCCGCAAAGATGAGCAGCTCATTTTCGCATAAAACTCCACAATTGTTCACATTGTTTAGGAAATATTCTATAATTATATAAAAAATATCCAATAAAAATCATTTTAGAAAAAAGTGATTTAAGCATAACAAAAGCTATAAAATGGTATAAGATTCTATATCACTCTACAAATACAAACCTCAATCCCGATTATAAAAAATAGGGAATTTTTTTGCTTCTTCACTCTATCAATCTCATTGATTTTAAAAATTTTACGCTCTTTTACAATAGCTAATATCTAAACAGACAAAAGAAAATATCTTTACACTTTAACCATAAAAATTTTTTACAGCCTTTAAAAATATTTTTTTCTAAACCAATTTAAAATGCATTATGATGTTCATGTAATATATGATAAAAACAGTGTAACATTATAAATTGAAAATCTTTAAAACATTTAAATAATGTATAAAATTTAGCGTATCAAGCTCATCTTAAAAGATGAAAAAACACTATTATGTGAAACAAGAAGCAAATAAAATAACTACCCTTCACCTTAAAAAATATAACATAAACAAAATTTTTCTCTGTAAACAAAAATACCAGCAGAACACTCTACTGTCCTACTATCTATTAAACAAAAAGCAATATTTACTGAATTTGCATGTTGAGAACTTCACCAATAACAGTACGTGTTATTTTACTTTTTCTTTGTAATGCTAATTGATCAACAGAATCAATAACACGCTTCAACGAAAATAAAGAACGTTCACAACGACTTACAAGATAATAAATAGTATTTGGATGAACAATAATCTGTCTATCAGAAAAAAGTTTAAAAGCGATAGCTGTTAACAACGCATCATCAGGCTGATCAATCGCAACTAACATAACTGAATTCAGACGACTTTTTAGATCATTTAATTTTAAATTCCACATAGAAGGCACTGTACGTGCAGTTATCAATAAAGTAGCCTGATGCGCATCAAGATTTGCTTGCTTAATACTGTTAATTAAGTGAAAAAGTCCCGTTTCACTGATTTCACCCGCATCAATATCTTCAATTAAAAATGATCTGCCTAAAGAAGCCGCAGCAATAGCCTGATCAATTTCATTACGATGAATATTTAAAGCACGAGTTTTTTGTGCCCATATATTAGCAAAATGCGTTTTTCCCGATCCTTCTTTTCCAACCAAAATTGCAATAGGAAAAACCCAATTTGGCCAATGATCAATAAGCTGAAAAGCCATACGATTGCTTTCCGTCACTACCAAGTCATCAAATTGGAAAACTGACGTATAAGAAAAGTTTAAAGGCAACTGCTTTTCACGATCATTCATTTTTGTGGCTCCGAATCTTCACTTTGCAAATACATTTGAGAATTCAGATAAGTATGAAGAGCAAAACGAACCAAAACACCAACAGCTGCCGCTGCAGGAACAGCAACAAGCATACCTGTGAAACCAAATAATGAAGAAAAAGCAAAAAGTGCAAACATCAACCACACTGGATGAAGTCCTACAGAAGAGCCTACAAGCTTTGGTTGAAGAATGTAACCCTCAATAAATTGACCAATAAAAAGGATAGCTATAACAACAATGATATAACCCCAATTATTTGGATAAAATTGAACCCATGCGACACCAGCAGACAAAACAAAGCCACTCATTGTACCAATATAAGGAATAAAGCTAATAAGGCCGATAAACATACCAATTAAAAGACCAAAATTGAGTCCTGTAATAGTCAAACCAATAGCATAATACCCTCCCAATATTAAACATGACGTTCCCTGCCCGCGAATAAATCCAGCAACTGCCCTGTCCATTTCATGAAAAATACCACGAACAGTTTCAAGATGATTGCGCGGAATCCACGAATCAATTGCTGCAACCATACGTGGCCAATCCAATAGCATATAAAACGCTACCACAGGTGCTACTACGAAGAGACTAACAACGTTAACTATAGATTTTCCTGATTTTAAAAGTGAATTTAAAAGAGACGTAATAAAATCAGAGCTTTGTCCTAAAAGTCCTGTAATATTAGTTTGTAACTCTTTTGGATCACTACCAAAATAGCGCCTAACCCAATCAAAATCATATTCAACAAAAAAAGTTTGAATACGACTAACGTAAATCGGCAAACCATCACTCATAAATTGTTGTATTTGCCAACTGATAATGGGAATCAAAATGATTAAAGCAGCAACAAAAATAATAACAATAAATAAAGTAATTAGGATAGTAGCAAAAACACGACGAATACCAACTTTTTCAAGCAATTGAACAATAGGGTTAAGAAAGTAAGCCAATGCAATCCCTGCTACAAAAGGCAGCAAAACTGACCCAAAGAGAAACATAAAAAGAATGAAAAAAAGCAATGTTCCAAGCCAGAAAAAAATTTGTTTTTTCATATTGTTTGGTAACGGCACTTGAGCATAAGCAGGCACATAAGCCGCATAACGACCATGAATCTTATTTTCACGAATTTTCTTTTTCATTACCTGCGAAGCAGAGTTATCATGATTATCTGGTATCTTATTCATAAATATCTCAAACAAAACTCTTCTACAAAAGATTATAAACTTCTTCACCACGGGTCAAGCAAAGTCACTTATTTCTTAAATACTAAATATCAATATCTCTTGCAGAGATAATTTTATCATGGCATTGCATAATATCAAAATCTGGTTTTCCCTAAGGAAGGTTCTCATGAGCAATCAAGATTTAATAAATAATAACCCTGATAATGGTCTTACCTATGCAAAAGCTGGTGTGAACATCGATATGGGAAACGCCATGGTAGAAAAAATTAAACCTTATGTCCGCTCCACAAAACGAGCAGGTGCAGACGTAGAAATTGGAGGCTTTGGCGGCTTATTTGATTTAAAAGCAGCAGGATTCAAAGATCCTATTCTTGTAGCTGCCAATGATGGCGTAGGCACAAAATTAAAAATTGCTATTGAAGTCGGTATTCATAACACTGTTGGGATCGACCTAGTAGCCATGTGCGTTAATGATTTACTCGTACAAGGTGCTGAGCCACTCTTTTTTCTCGATTACTTTGCTACTGGAAAGCTTAACCCTGAACAGGGTGCTGCAATCGTTTCTGGCATTGCAGCAGGATGCCAACAAGCAGGTGCAGCCCTTATTGGAGGAGAAACTGCAGAAATGCCTGATATGTATGCGAAAGGAGATTATGATTTAGCAGGCTTTGCTGTAGGAGCAGCAGAGCGGAGTTCATTATTACCTTCAAAAAACATTACAGAAGGTGATGTTATTTTAGGTCTTAGCTCATCTGGAATTCATTCTAACGGATTTTCTCTCGTTAGACGAATCGTTCAACAAAGTGATCTAAAATGGGATAATTTTGCCCCTTTTAATCCCCAAATGAGCCTTGGAACAGCGCTACTCACACCAACACGCATTTATGTAAAATCACTCTTATCCACTATACGAAATTACGAAGGGATCAAAGCTCTTGCCCATATTACAGGAGGAGGCTTTCCTGAAAATATTCCACGCGTAATTCCATCCTCTCTCTGCGCTGAAATTAATCTTTCTGCTATTAATGTTCCATCAGTCTTTTCATGGATTGCCAAACAAGGAAAAATAGAAAAAACAGAGATGTTACGAACATTCAATTGTGGTATTGGTATGATTATTATCGTAGAGCAATATGCTGTTGAAAAAATTACACAAGCACTTGAAATGCAAGGAGAAGCCGTTACTTTGCTTGGTGTTTTAACAAAACGTGAAGATAAAGGAATTTTCTGTAAAGGTACACTGCATTTATGAAAAAACAAATTGTTGTTTTTATTTCTGGTAATGGATCTAACATGGTTTCTCTCGCTAAAGCGAGCAAACAAAGCGAATACCCTGCCGAAATCGTCGCAGTCATTTGCGATAAACCTCATGCGCCTGGCATTGAAAAAGCACGTAACAATAATTTGCCTATTCACATTATTGACCGCAAAAATTATCCAACTAAAGAAGCGCATGAAGAATCTATTTTTACAATTTTAGCCCAATATCAACCAGATCTTATCTGCCTTGCTGGTTATATGCGCCTCATTTCATCAAATTTTGTAAAACTTTACGAAGGAAAAATTTTAAACATTCATCCTTCTCTTCTCCCTTCATTTAAAGGTTTAAATACTCACGAAAGAGTCTTACAAGCAGGTGTTAAAGTCACTGGATGCACTGTTCATCTTGTTACAGAGGATATGGATGCAGGAAAAATTCTTGCCCAAGCAGCTGTTCCAGTATGTCCCAGTGATACTGCTGATAGCTTAGCACAGAGGGTTCTGAAAGCTGAACATGAACTTTATCCAAAAGCCTTGAAAGCTTTCATCGAAGGAACCCAAAATATGACAGATGCACAACAACAACTTTTCTCTTTTTGAGAACATTAATCAGTGTATTCCAATATTGCACCTCAGTTTATCATTAATTATTACAGTTTAAATTATATAAAAGTGCTGTTTACTTAATTGGAATCTACATTGCCTTCAGGATTTGTTTGTGCAAAACATGGAAATATTTTTTAATTTTTAAACTGTGAATGTAAAAATGAGTTTTACTTATTTAATTTACTGACTCTATACATTACCATGAGAACCTTTATATTTTAACTTTTTTTCTAAGGGTTTAAATATATAATTTCTCTATTTTATTGTGCAAGGGTTTCTTTAACAGTTAAAGCTAACTGTTTGAGTGTAAATGGCTTAGATAAAAAACCAAAAATAGCATCTTGTGGAAGATTTTTAGTAAAAGCATCTTTCGCGTATCCAGAAACAAAAATAAATTTAATATCGGGATAGTTTTTACGTACTTCTCTAAGTAAAGTTGGTCCATCCATTTCTGGCATTACCACATCGGAAACAATAATATCGACTGCACCCTTATTTTTCTTAAGAACAGCAAGCGCTTCAATTCCGCTTGCAGCTTCTAAAACAGTGTACCCTCTCATTTGAAGTGCTCTTACCCCACCCATTCTGACAGCATCTTCATCTTCAACCAATAAAACAGTTGCAAACCCTGTTAAATCTATATTTTTTTCCTGCTTTTCTACTTTTTCAATCTGCTGAGAAATTTCACTACCAGCATCAGGAATATAACGAGGGAGAAAAATATGAAATGTTGTTCCTTTTCCTTCTTGGCTATCACAATAAATATAACCACCTGTCTGTTTAATAATTCCATAAACCATTGATAAGCCAAGCCCCGTCCCTTTTCCAACTTCTTTTGTGGTAAAAAATGGTTCAAATATTTTTTCTTGTATAGCAGATGATATGCCAGTTCCTGTATCTGAAATAGTTAGCTGCACATACTCACCAATTGCAAAACCAACATGATCAAACCCAGCACTTTGTTGCTTTGTAATATTGTTTGTTGCAATTGTGACAACACCTCCCTGTGACATAGCATCACGCGCATTAATAACCAAATTCATAATAACGCGCTGAAAAGATGCTTGATCGACTTCAACGCTCCACAAATCTCTTCCATGGACAATTTTTAACTGAATATTATTGCCTAAAAGGGGTAAAATAAGATTGCGAATATCTGATAAGAGCTCTGTAAAATCAACTTGCTCAGGTCGAGCGTTTGTTTTCTAGAAAAAGCTAATAATTGCTGCACAAGTGCAGCCGCACGATTAGCATTGTTTTTAATGTTGATAAGATCAGCATGTGCTGGGTCAGAACTGCGATGTGTATTTAAAAGAAAGTCACAAGACATCAAAATTGCTGTTAAAACATTATTAAAATCATGAGCAATACCACCTGCCAGTTGCCCTACTGCTTGCATTTTCTGACTCTGCATCACTTTATCTTCAAGCATTTTCTGCTCTGTGATTTCTATAACAGATATAATGACTAAATCTTGTAATGTATCATCATGATATGACGTTACAGACATAACATGGAGACGCAAATGGCGTTCTTCATTATTTTCTAAAACTGTTTCTATCGAAACTGAATCATTTCTATTTGCCGTGATTTTCTGAAACGCACGCTCTAACTGTGCACGATCACGGTGAGATATAACATCATAAAGACTAAAAATTTGATCTCGGCATCCCATTAACGATGAAAAAGCACTATTTACGTGAACCAATTGTCCTTTTTGATCTACCAGCGCTATTGCAAAAGGACTTGCATCAAAATATGTTACTAATGAATTTGATAGTTTTGACTGATCACCATTCTCTTCATTTTTTATCTGATGAGGCATCATCACAATACGATAGATAGCTTCATCCTTTGAGAAAGAAGAAGCACACATAAAACAATTTAAAATTTTCTTTCTGCTAGTTTCTGAGTTTAAACATAACAAAAAAGTATAAGGTATAGAATAACCTAAACTTTGATGTTTATGATTTTGCAAACAAATATCACTCCACGTGTTATTAGCTTCAATGCTGTCAAATAGCTGATCAAAATTATATTGGCCTACGGCAAAATTTTCCAAATCAATTGAAAACCATTTAGCACAAACTGCATTTGCGTACAGAATTATCCCTTGTGTATTAACAGATAAAAAACCAACAGGAGCTTGGTCAAGTGATGAATAGATTCCTGAAGATGTGAGAAAAAAACTTCATGATACTTTTGTAGATGTGAAATATCAGCAATACGCCAAAATAAAAGTTTTTTTCTCCGCTTTATTATTGGTTGAACAGAAATATTATACCAAGCAGAATTGCTTTGTACAGAATGGAGAAAAATTGGCCGCTCTATTCTTAATTCTTCCTGTGCTGCAAGATTACTGCATGCAGCAACTTTTAGACGATACAAAAGTGCACCAGCCCCTGGGAGATCAGAAATGACTGCATAGCATGAAGATTCAGGTCGATAGGTAAGAATGTTTCGATAACTTTGATTAGAATAATAAACAAAACCTGACAAATCAGATACTATAATTGCATCATCGGTACTATCAAAAATACTAAAGCCAAAGTTTCCATGCAACTGTGTTGCATCATATTTCAAAACCCCCATCCCTATCAAAATTAGTGCAGCAACACCTATAACTGCTAAAGCTAAAAAAAACATCAGCATAATTTTTTGAAAATAGCTGTGCGGATAAAAAAAACCTAAAATACTCACAATGAATAAAAAGCATATAATAAAAGCAACACCAAAAGTCATAGCTCCCCAACGCACAAAAACAGACGGTGATCTTTCAGTATTTATAAAATCTTTATTCATCTCTCTTTATCTCAATTATGGTCATTTTTTATGCCACAAATTGCTTTCATAATTATTGTTATAAAATATACACTATGATAATATCTGTCTTATAGAAATCACTCAATGTTAAAAAGAATTATATTTTGCACGAGAAATAAACCTTTTAAGATATATTCATAAACTTATATAAATGAACAATAATAGTTCCATTATAAAATGGGGAGAAGCAGCATGCACGTCTGGTTATCAAGCCAAATAGGCACATCCGCAGCAGACACAATCATAAATCTTGTGCTCTTCATAATAGTAATAGTAGCCATTGCTGTAATCATTATGTTTTTACGCCATTTAAATACAGGAAGTTTTAACTCTAACAAAAAAAAGCATCCACGGCGATTAACCATATGTGATACGATCGCTATCGATCGCACACGTCATCTTATTTTGGTACGCCGCGATGATACAGAGCATTTAATTCTTATCGGAGGATCAACAGATATCGTTATAGAATCTGATATTATGAACGCACAGATTACAAACAAAAGTATTGAAAAACAAAAAAAAGACACACAATTCAAATTGGCAAGAGCAGAAGTGAATCAAAATCAGGAGCTCACAGAAAAAGTATCTTTTCCTGCGAAAAAAATAGAGCATGTATACAATAATATTTCCACGTCTTTTATGAAACAATGTTTTGAAGATTCAGCAATTACCGCCGAAATTGAAGGACGACAAGAACCATCCTTATCTATTCCTGTCCCCAAAAAATAAAATAGCGAATTTATCATACCAAGAGCTTTATTTTTTCGTCATTAAAATCGCTTTTAATCGTCACGATAAACTTTCTCTTGCCGTTCATGGCGTTCTTGTGCTTCTAGCGATAAAACTGCAATCGGTCGAGCCTCAAGACGCTTTATACTAATAGGCTCACCCGTTTCTTCACAAAATCCATAAGTCCCATTATCAATACGCTCCAAAGCTGCGTCTATCTTTGAAATGAGCTTTCTTTGGCGATCACGTGCACGCAATTCGATGGTACGATTAGTTTCGCAAGACGCTCTATCAGTTAAATCAGGTTGCCCAACATTATCTTCTTGCAAATTTTCTAAAGTCTCACGAGCTTCTTTCAATATATCATTTTTCCAAGAAACTAACTTAGCACGAAAATACGCCTTTTGTCGCTCATTCATAAAAGGCTCATCTTCACTAGGACGATATTGACCATCAACCTGTTTGCTCATGCCATAAAACCTTCACATATGGTATGTGCGGTCTATATATTGTGCAATATTGACCAGTACAAGAGTAAAATGCTTTTTTATAACAACACACACATATATTTTAAGCCACTGTTTCAAGGTTTCTAGCCACTTTTTTGCAAAATATGTTATTATTTTTGTAATAATTTTTATTATCTCACTTTTATAAATATCTTTTTCAGCAGCATCTATAAATGTATACAAAGAAAAAAACATAAACATTCAAGATCATATAAAAGAGCTTTATCCAGCAGATATTGGGCTAAAACTTGAACACGTTAGCAAAAAATGAGCTGAATATAAAAACAAAAATCTTTATAATGGCAAAGTATGATATTCACGATTCAAATAGATCAAAGCATCTTTTTCTTGATTACGATTTATTGCAACAACTTCACCAATCAAAACATAATGGGATGCATGTTCGTGCCAACAAACCAAGCGACAATCAAGTGACGCTAAAGCGTCTAAAAGACTGGGGGCACCAGTTTGCAAAGTCCCCCACTGCGCTATATCAAAATGTTCAGTTTGTGTGAAACTGCAGCGCCCAGAAAAAATATCTGCTATGGAACGATGTTTTCCTGCCAAGCTATTAACACAAAAATTTCCATTTTCCATAAATAACTTATTTTTAGGGTTCTGGCGCATAAGACAAACAAGAAGCATTGGTGGGTTATCTGATAAAGAACAACAAGCTGACACTGTCACCCCGCGCCTTCCCTTAAGACCATTTGTTGTCACAACATGCACAGCCCCTGCAAAATGACTCATAGTATCCCGATATTCTTGCGAAGAAGCAGTAGCAACAATATGTTGAAGTTTAGGCATTAAATGTGTTGTATGATTTGACATATCTTTCACTTATACAGCTTTTAAATTTTTAAAAAACATTTCCATTAAAAAATCTATTATATATTCCCATTATTTTTGCACCATAACATAAATGATATTTTAACATACAAGACTACATGCTAAAAAGAACCATCTAAGGAGATTTTAATGCCTCATTCTCACCTCATTTCATCTTCACTCTTGGCTTCTGATTTTTCTAAACTTGGCCAAGAAGTCTTGGATAGTGTTAATGCTGGTGTAGACTGGCTGCATCTTGATATAATGGATGGTCACTTTGTTCCTAATATCACTTTCGGGCCCGATATCATTAAAGCATTACGTCCACTAACTAAAGTAATATTTGATGTTCATCTGATGATCGCGCCAGTAGATCCCTATCTTGAAGCCTTTGCAAAAGTGGGATCAGATATTATAACCATTCATGCTGAAGCAACCCCTCATCTTCATCGTTCATTACAAACAATTAAAGCAATGGGAAAAAAAGCAGGGGTGTCAATTAATCCTAGTACACCAGAACATATACTTGAATATGTGCTTGATCAATTAGATCTCATTTTAATCATGACTGTTAACCCTGGTTTTGGTGGACAAAATTTCATTCCAGCAATGAAAGATAAAATTAAACGTGTCAAAAGCATGATTGCTAATAGACCTATTGATCTTGAAGTTGATGGTGGGATCACTGTTGATACAATCGGAATAGCTGCAAAAGCTGGTGCAAATGTATTTGTTGCAGGCTCTGCAATTTATAAAAATGGAAACAAAGAACTTTACAAAACACGTATTAACGCATTGCGCCAAGCTGCAGCCCTCTCACAATAAGGAAAAATTATGATAGAACGTTATTCTCGCTCTGAAATGGTAGCAATTTGGTCACCAGAAACGAAATATCGCATTTGGTTTGAAATTGAAGCACATGCCTGTGATGCACTCGCTCAACTGGGTATTATTCCAAAAGAAGCAGCAAAGATCATTTGGGAAAAAGGAAAAGTCGCCAAATTTGATGTAAATCGCATTAATGAAATTGAGGCAATCACCAAACATGATGTTATAGCATTTTTAACGCACTTAGCTGAATTTATTGGCTCAGAAGCTCGCTTTGTACACCAAGGTATGACATCGTCAGACATTCTAGATACAACGCTTAATATTCAATTAATGCGTGCCAGTGATATTTTGCTAAAAGATATAGAATACCTTCTTCAAGCATTAAAAAAACGCGCAATTGAATATAAAGAGACAATCACTATTGGACGAAGTCACGGTATTCATGCTGAGCCAACAACATTTGGAGTTAAATTTGCTCTTGCATATGCTGAATTTTCCCGCTGTCGCAAACGTCTTCTTGCAGCACGTGAAGAGATTTCTACTTGCGCAATTTCAGGAGCTGTCGGAACTTTTGCTAATATCGATCCACGTGTTGAAGAATATGTAGCAAAAGCATTGGGAATGCGTGCTGAACCTGTTTCTACCCAAGTTATACCACGTGATCGTCACGCCATGTTTTTTGCTACACTTGGTGTTATTGCTTCATCTATTGAAAGACTAGCTATAGAAATTCGCCATTTACAGCGCACAGAAGTTCTTGAAGCAGAAGAGCATTTTTCACCTGGGCAAAAAGGATCATCCGCTATGCCTCACAAACGTAATCCAGTTTTAACAGAAAATTTAACTGGACTAGCGCGTATGGTGCGTGCATTCACAATACCTGCTATGGAAAATGTAGCACTTTGGCATGAACGTGATATTTCTCACTCATCTGTTGAACGTTACATTGGTCCTGATGCCACCATTACACTTGATTTTGCTCTTGCTCGTCTGACATCCGTAATTGAAAATCTCATTGTTTATCCAGACAATATGCAAAAGAATCTCAATAAATTTCGCGGTCTTGTTCATTCACAACGGGTACTTCTGGCGCTTACACAAGCTGGAATAAGTCGTGAAGATTCTTATCAAATTGTCCAACGAAATGCGATGAAGGTTTGGGAACAAGGGAAGGATTTTTTAGAAGAACTGCTTAACGACAAAGATGTAACAAAAGCTTTAAGTGAATCAGAGCTTCGCGAAAAATTTGACCTTTCTTACCACACAAAACATATCGACACTATTTTTAAACGCGTCTTTGGATAATAATGCAGGAAGCAATTTATGAAAGTCAATCAACTCGATATTCTTATTGTACCTGGCTATAAAGGGTCTGGTTCTGACCATTGGCAAACACGCTGGGAACAAAAATTGTCTACAGCTCACCGCGTTAAACAAACCCATTGGTCAAAACCTGTTTGTGAAGAATGGGTTAATAAGGTTAAAATTGCCATTGCACAAGCCCAAAAACCTGTTGTAATTATTGCTCATTCATTAGGAGTTCCCACAGCTATTCATGCAACATCACAGAATGCAAAAAAAATTCGTGGTGCTTTTTTTGTTGCTCCTCCAGACGTAGCCAATGAAAAAATACGTCCACAGCATTTAAAGACATTTGGCCCATACCACAGCGAAAAATTGCCTTTTCCTTCTGTGGTCGTAGCCAGTCGTAACGATGAGTTTTGCCCATTTCCCGTAGCAGAAAAACTTGCCAATGATTGGGGAGCACTCTTTGTTGATGCTGGACAGTCTGGTCATATCAATGTAGAATCTGGGCATGGGCCTTGGCCTGAAGGGCTTATGGTTCTTGCCCACTTTCTTGCAAAACTTTGACCTACCTTCCTCATTTTACCTATGTGTTTTTTTCCTTTTAATAAAATCCAGATAATAAAAATTGTAGCAATCATTGAGAATTTTTGTCAATTAGGATAGTATTGCTCATCAATACTGTTTAAGATCCCTCAAATAAATAGAGAATCATAATGAATCGTCGTCACCGTATTTATGAAGGCAAGGCTAAAATTTTATATGAAGGACCTGAACCAGGAACCTATATTCAGTTTTTTAAAGATGACGCAACTGCCTTTAATGCAAAAAAACATGAGATTATTGACGGCAAAGGAGTTTTAAATAACCGTATTTCAGAACACATTTTTAGTCATCTTAGTCGTTTGGGCATCCCAACACACTTTATCAAGCGTATAAATATGCGTGAACAACTTATTAAAGCAGTTGAAATTATTCCTCTGGAAGTTGTTGTTCGTAACGTTGCTGCTGGATCTCTTTCTAAACGTTTGGGGTTGGCAGAAGGAACGGCTCTTTCGCAACCCATTGTTGAATTTTATTATAAAAATGACTCTCTTGATGACCCAATGGTAACTGAAGAACATATCACTGCTTTTGGATGGGCAGCCCCACAAGAAATAGAAGATATTATGCAGCTTTCAATTCGTATTAATGACTTTCTCTCTGGGCTTTTTGCAGGTGTTAATATTCAATTAATTGATTTTAAAATGGAATTTGGTCGCTTATGGGAAAATGAAACAATGCGCGTTATTCTTGCTGATGAAATTTCGCCTGATTCTGCCCGATTATGGGATATGCAAACACAAGAAAAAATGGATAAAGATCGTTTTCGTCGTGATATGGGAGGACTCATTAATGCCTATCAAGAGGTTGCAAAACGCCTTGGTATCATCAATGAAAACGAGCCTACACGACAAAGCGGTCCTGTTTTAGTAAAATAAAACAAGGTGATTGTAATATTCTCGCTCTTTTATATGTAAGTATTTTTCTTCAAAGAAGAGATCCTTTTTGACAATAGGAAGTAAAGAATGAAAGCACGCATTATAGTTACTTTAAAAAGCAGCGTCCTTGATCCACAAGGAGAAGCGATTGCCGGTGCTTTAAAGAGTTTGGCTTTTACAGATATTCACTCTATCCGCCAAGGAAAAGTTTTTGATATTAATCTTGATGATATGCCTGCTAACACTGCAACGCAAAAGCTTGAGCAGATGTGTAAAGAACTACTTGCGAATACTGTCATTGAAAATTACACTATAGAACTTCTTTAAGCGGATATCTCTATGAAAACTGCTATCATTCAATTACCTGGATTAAATCGCGATCAGGATATGGTTGCAGCATTATTTCACATAACAGGAGTTGAACCAGTTAAGATTTGGCAAACAGATACAACGATTCCAGACGTAGATGTTATTGTTATTCCTGGTGGTTTCTCTTACGGTGACTATTTAAGATGTGGCGCTATTGGTGCACGGACACCAGTCTTGCAAGCTGTTCGTGAAAAAGCACAAAAAGGTGTTACCATAATAGGTATATGTAATGGATTTCAAATTTTATTGGAAGCTGGGTTATTACCAGGTGCTTTAATGCGTAATGCTTCATTAAAGTTTGTTTGTCGTGAAATAAAACTTGAAGTAATAAATGCCAATACAAAATTTTCTCGGTATTATTCTAAAGGACAAATTATTCGTTGTCCTGTTGCTCACCATGATGGAAATTATTTCGTTGATGGTGAAACGTTAAAGCAGATAGAAGATAATGAACAAGTTATTTTCCGCTATGCAGAAAACACAAACCCTAACGGTTCGATTAATAATATTGCTGGTATTGTCAATAAAGCTGGTAATATTCTTGGTATGATGCCTCATCCTGAAAATTTTATTGAACCTGCACATGGCGGTACTGACGGTCGCTTACTTTTCCAAAGTGTTTTAGAATTAACAAATGGATAATTATAAAAAAGAGATTTTGTATTAGCTAAATTCTCATCATATAAGCTTTCACATTATACATAATAAATTTATTAACCAAGCTTTTTACGGACAACAACGAATGATAATGAATATTATTGCTTTAACAAACAAAAATTTATTTAAAAACCATTTCTAGTCTCTGAAGCCATAGGCAAACGACCAAAATTTCAGCTTATAGTTTATAAATGATTTCATTATCAAATAACACAATCACTTATGATCTGAGTTGGTGAGGTTTAAAATAATCAAAAGCTCAATTTCAATTAATTTGACGGAACAAAATACTCATGAAACCTTGCAATAACATCACCATTACCTCAGAACTAATTGCACAACATGGTCTAAAAAACGATGAATATCAACGTATTCTCACCTTGATTGGTAGAGAGCCGACATTTACTGAACTTGGAATTTTTTCTGCAATGTGGAATGAACATTGTTCTTACAAGTCATCTAAAAAGTGGCTTAAAACTTTACCAACACAAGGCAAATATGTCATTCAAGGTCCTGGTGAAAATGCCGGTGTTGTTGATATTGGTAAAGGACAATGCGTAGTTTTCAAAATGGAAAGCCATAACCACCCTTCTTACATTGAACCTTACCAAGGTGCTGCAACAGGTGTTGGTGGTATTTTGCGTGATGTCTTTACAATGGGTGCTCGTCCCGTCGCAGTTATGAATGCATTGCGGTTTGGAGCACCTCATCATCCCCGAACACGCCATCTTGTTTCTGGTGTTGTTTCTGGAATCGGTGGTTACAGCAATTCTTTTGGCGTTCCCACTATTGGTGGAGAAGTAAATTTTGACGAACGTTATAATGGTAATATCCTTGTTAATGCTTTTGCAGCTGGTATTGCAAAAACAGACTCTATTTTTTATTCTAAAGCGCAAGGGGTAGGACTTCCTGTTGTTTATCTCGGAGCCAAAACAGGACGTGATGGTGTTGGTGGAGCAACAATGGCTTCTACCGAATTTGATGATTCAATGAGTGAAAAACGCCCAACCGTTCAAGTCGGTGACCCTTTTACTGAAAAATGCCTTCTCGAAGCTTGTTTAGAACTTATGGAACTTGGAGCTGTTATTGCTATTCAAGATATGGGCGCAGCAGGATTAACATCCTCTGCTGTTGAAATGGGTGCAAAAGGCAATCTAGGAATAAAACTTAATCTCGATAAAGTTCCTGTTCGTGAAGAAAAAATGACAGCCTATGAAATGATGCTTTCTGAAAGTCAAGAACGTATGCTCATGGTGCTGAAACCAGAATTAGAACAACAAGCATCTGCAATTTTTCATAAGTGGGGTCTTCACTTTTCCGTTATTGGAAAAACAACAGATGATTTACGTTTTCGTGTGTTGCATCAAGGAGAAGAAGTCGTCAATCTCCCAATCAAAGAGCTCGGAAATGAAGCGCCTGTTTATGATCGCCCTTGGATAGAGCCTACCAAAAAACCTATCCTTAAAGCAGAAGCATTCAAAAAAGTTGAAAATCTTTCCGACGTACTCCTTACATTGTTGAACTCGGCAAATCAAAGTTCACGCAGATGGGTTTATGAACAATATGATACGCTTATACAAGGAAATAGTCTTGTTGGTCCTGGAGGTGATGCAGGAGTCATTCGTGTCAACAATAAAGATGAACGTGCCCTTGCTTTTTCTTCTGATGTAACGCCTCGCTATTGTGAAGCTGATCCTTATGAAGGAGGAAAACAAGCTGTTGCAGAATGTTGGCGCAACATTAGTACCACAGGCGCAACACCACTAGCAGCGACAGATAATCTTAATTTTGGTAACCCTGAAAAACCTGAAATTATGGGACAATTGGTTCTCGCCATTAAAGGTATAGGTGAAGCTTGTAGAATCCTCGATTTCCCTATCGTTTCAGGTAATGTCTCCCTTTATAATGAAACCAATGGAGAAGCAATTCTTCCTACGCCGACAATAGCAGGTGTTGGTCTTTTAGAAGATTGGTCAAAAAGAGCCACAATCAGTGGTATGCAAAATGAAGATATTATTGTTTTGATTGGTTCTTGCGGTTCACATTTGGGACAGTCGATTTATGCACGTGACATTTTAAATATTGATGCAGGTGCACCACCTCATGTAGATTTGCAACTTGAAAAAAAGCATGGGAAATTTGTTCGAGATGTTATTCATCGTGGTTTTGTTCATGCTGCTCATGACATTTCTGATGGAGGATTAGCGATTGCGCTTGCAGAAATGGTGATTAAAGCAAGAAAAGGAATCAGAGCAGAATTAAGTAATAAATCACCCTGTCATGCCGAGCTTTTTGGTGAAGATCAAGGGCGTTACATTTTAGCTATTAAGCCCAATGCACTCAATAACCTTGAAGATTTAGCAAGAATACATGAAGTTTCCATAACAAAATTTGGTATAGTTGAAGGTAACGCACTTGATATAAAAGGCATGTTTAATCTCTCGATATCTAAACTCACACAAGCTTATGAAAGCTGGTTTCCAGAATTTATGGATGAAAATAAATAATGATTCACTTTTATTTGGCTATATACTATTCTCACGAGTATAGTAAACAAACACTGGAGAATGACCATGGCAATGAGTGCTCATGAAATTGAAATCCTTATTCGTGAAAATATCCCTGATGCAAAAGTGATAATTCATGACCTTGCGGGAGATGGTGAGCATTACGCTGCAGAAGTTATTTCAGAAAGTTTTCGAGGAAAAAACCGTGTTCAGCAACACAGAATGGTTTATGATGCCCTTCAAGGTAATATGGGAAATTTGCTGCATGCTTTAGCACTTCAAACAAGCGTTCCTCAATGAGTTTAAAATTTCTTCTTGCATTCATTCTATAAATACGCGATTAGAAAAATTAATGCTAATATGAATATATCCCTTTAAAATGCGCAATATTAAGGAATAAAAATGACTACAACTCGTGATTTTATTGATGAAGAAATTAAAGCAAACAATGTCGTTTTATTCATGAAAGGCACCCCCAGCTCTCCACAGTGTGGATTTTCTGGGCAAGTTGTTCAAATTCTTGAGTATTTAGGATTAAATTATAAAGGAATTAATATCCTTACCTCAAATGAATTACGTCAAGCCATAAAAGAGTACTCAAATTGGCCAACAATTCCACAACTTTATATTAAAGGAGAATTTGTTGGTGGTTGTGATATTGTTAAAGAAATGTTTCAAAATAAAGAATTACAAAAACTTCTAGAAGAAAAAAATATTCCCTATAATATATCATAAATAAACTTTGATTTATTTCAAAATTTTGTAAAATATTTTTTCAATGAAATTTTTTATTTCTTAAGGGGGCGTATGTTATATTCAATCGATGAACGAAAACACATAGATGCTATCAAAAAAAAGATTGGGTATAAGGAATTTGTTATTCTCCTTGCAGCACTCATGACAATTAACTCCATAGCTATTGATATTATGTTACCAGCTATGCCCGATATTTTAAATAACTTGCATATTGTTAATGAAAATTATCAGCATTATATTATTTCTTGTTATCTTATCAGCTACAGTGTTACGCAAATATTTTTTGGTCCCATAAGTGATCGTTATGGACGCCGTAAACTCGTCCTTATTGGTCTTGCTTTTTATGCGTTTTCAGCAATTCTCTGTGCGTTTGTATCAAATTTACCTACATTATTGGTTCTACGTGCTTTACAGGGCACTGGAGGAGCAGCTATGCGTGTGCTCACAATTTCTATCATACGCGACCTCTACGAAGGTCGAAAAATGGCAGAAGTCATATCCATAGTCATGATGGTTTTTCTCATTGCACCAATGGTTGGACCAGCAACAGGACAAATCATTTTGTTATTTGGACATTGGCAATTTATTTTCATATTTATGGCTCTTATTGGTTTTGGGCTCATGATTTGGATTTATCTACGCCTACCTGAAACTCTTTACACACAGCGCTCTCTTTCTTTTTGCTCTATTAGAAGTAACTTTGGGATTGTTATAACTAATCGCACTAGTCTTTGTTATACACTTGCTGCTTCTATCATCTTAAGCTGTATTTTTATATCCATTAATACATCGCAACAAATTTATGAAGGAATCTATAATTTAGGATTTTGGTTTCCTGTTGCTTTTGCAGTTAGCGCTGGGTTTGAAATTATGGCGTCCCTCTTGAACTCTCTATTCGTTGGACGTCTTGGAATGCGACGTATCGCTCATAGTATGCTTTTGCTATTTTGTATTATTTCATGTGTCTGGTTTGTTAGTTCAATTTTAGCAGGCGGTGTTGTGTCCTTTTCTTTTTACATGTTACTATACTGTACACTCATGTTTGCATGTGGTGGGATGATGGCTAATTTCAATACACTCGCTCTTGAGCCTGTCGGAAAAATTGCTGGGACTGCATCTTCCATATCTAGCTTTCTTCAAAGCTCTATTGGCACAGGTCTTGCTTTTTTTATTGCACAACAATTTGATGAAACAACAATTCCTAATTCAGCAGGTTTTTTCTTCTTAAGTCTCATTGCCATATTTCTTGTCTTGTGGGCAGAGCGTGGACGCTTATTTATGCAATACAATAAAAAAGTCTAAAGAATCTCTTTATAAGATTCTAATGGAGCTAAACTAAATATATTATTTTTTATACTTTTGTAATTTTAATTGAGAGATTCTATGCTGTATTAATTGGTAAATTTTCCTGATTTTGGGAATCCTTTTGGAACTAACCGTCCAACCCCAGAACGAGCGCCTATCCATTCAGTAAGTTCATCGATTTGGCGATTAAAATTACGTTCCGCTGTGTCTTGCCAACTTAAACCTTCTGACAAATTGAAAGTTTTAGCATCGCAAACAGTACTACCATCTTTATACCGTTGCAAACGTACCCCCTTACCACGATTCATTTGTGGTATTTCTTTAATAGCAAAAATAAGCATTTTGCGATTTTCTCCAACCAGCGCAACATAATCACCCTCGACCAAAATGCAAAGCTTTACCTTATCAGGAAATTTCACATTCATAACTTGCTTTCCTTTTCGCGTATTAGAAATGATCTCGTTTTCAGGAACAATAAAGCCATTGCCATAAGATGAAACCAAAAGCCGTTTTTCCTGCGCGTTGTGCACAAAAGCTGTAAGAATATCGTGCTCGTCATCCATATCAATTAAAATACGGACTGGTTCACCATGCCCTCGACCTCCAGGCAAAATATTTGCACTAATAGTAAAAAACCTTCCATCTGTACTGATCATAACAATTTTATCTGTAGTGAATGCTGGAAATGCTAATTTTAAGCAATCTCCCTCTTTAAAAGAAAGCGTTTTATAATCACTCAAATGACCTTTTAAAGCACGCATCCAACCTTTTTCAGAAAGCACAATAGTTACTGGCTCTTTTTCAATCATCGCCTGATGAATTTCATTAACATCATACCTCGGTGCATTTTCAAATGTCGTACGTCTTTTTCCCAGAGGAGTTTCTGAACCAAAAATTTTGCGAACTTTTATTATTTCTTGCGAAATCATCTTCCATTGCTTTGCGTTGGAATTTAATAAATTTTGCAGCTCTGCTTTTTCAACTTCTAGAGCATCAAATTCTTTGCGAATTTCCAATTCTTCAAGCTTACGTAAAGAACGCAACCGCATATTAAGAATAGCTTCAGCTTGATTTTCTGTTAATCCAAAACGTACAATCAGTTGCTTTTTCGGTTCCTCTTCTTCACGAATAATCTGAATCACCTCATCAAGATTCAGATATGCAATAAGATACCCATGCAGAATTTCTAACTTGCACTCAATTTCATCGAGACGATAAGTAGAACGACGAATAAGTACCTCTTGACGATGTTCAAGCCACTGCTGCAAACTTTCACGCAAAGAAAGAACATTTGGTACTTTTCCTAAGGATAAAACATTAAGATTCAGAGGAAACTTTATTTCAAAATCAGTCAATTTAAACAAGGATTCCATGAGGAGTTCAGGATCAACTGTACGATTTTTAGGAACCAGCACAATGCGTATATCTTCTGCTGATTCATCACGAATATCTTCAAGCATTGGTAACCGCCGTGCAAGCAGTAACTCTGCTGTTTTTTCAATAAGACGTGACTTTTGAACTTGATAGGGAATTTCAGTCACAATAATTACATAAGAACCACGGCTACCAGCCTCTTGATGCCAACGCGAACGTAACCGAAAGAATCCGCGCCCTACACGATAAGATTCCTCAATACTCTTTTTAGGCTCAACTAAAATACCTCCTGTTGGAAAATCAGGACCCAGCACAAACTGATTTAATTCTTCATCGTTTGCATCGGGATGAGCAATCAAATGTAGTGCAGCATCACACAATTCAGCAACATTATGCGGTGGAATAGACGTTGCCATACCAACAGCAATACCTGATGAGCCATTCGCTAAAAGATTCGGAAAAGCTCCAGGCAACACAATAGGTTCTTCATCTTCTTCATTATAGGTTAAGCGAAAATCAATAGCGTTTTCATTAATTCCCTCAAGCAATAACGCAGCCACTTCAGTCATGCGTGCTTCCGTATAACGCATAGCAGCAGCATTATCACCGTCAATATTACCAAAATTTCCCTGTCCATCAATCAATGGATAACGAACAGCAAAACCTTGAGCCAAGCGCACTAACGCATCATAAATAGATGCATCACCATGAGGATGAAACTTTCCCATTACATCACCGACAATCCGTGCACATTTAGCATAGGATTGTCTAGGATTAAGCTTGAGTAAACGCATCGCATGGATAATACGTCGATGTACAGGTTTCAACCCATCACGTACATCAGGTAATGCACGATGTGTAATGGTAGAAAGCGCATAAGCCAAATAACGCTCTTGTAAAGCAGAACGTAATTCTATTGGCTCAATATGTTCTTTATCAAAAGGTAAACTCATTTTATCAGACATAGTATTAGGATAACAATTCCCAAAATAACGAGCACTTATTCCCAAAAGTTTTTTAAGTGCAATCTTTCACCAGTCAACTATTTTTATAAAAACTGACTATATAAAAATAAACATTATGATTAAAACATGAACAGAAAATTATATCAATTTGAAAAATTTGTGCATATGCTTCACTATTTTTTCTAAAAAATACATATGTCTCTTATAAACATCTCCGAGA
>NZ_JBAFWY010000012.1:0-30075 GCF_036576165.1 Bartonella rhinolophi | reverse complement strand
GAAATTTATGTTTTCGTTTTTTTGTTTTTAATTTAGTTTTATGATGTGATGCAGATGAAAAAGCGATTGGACGAGGTTCTGTTAATATTTCAAAGCATAAAGCGCCAGCAAAAGGCTGTACTTTTATAAGCTTTACTTCTACTATATCACTTAGTTGATAACCTTTATGGCTACGCTTTCCTATAAGGATATATTGCGCTTCATCAAAATGATAATAATCATTTTTCAGTGTAGAAATATGTACAAAGCCATCTGTGTTTAATTTATCTAGCGAGATGAAAAGACCTGCTTTTGTAACTCCAGAAATACGACCTGTGAAAGTATGACCGATTTTGTTTGTTAAATATTGCGCGACAAGTCGGTCAATAGTTTCTCTTTCAGCCATCATTGCACGACGCTCATATAAAGAAATTTGTGTGGCAATTTCTGTAAGATTTTTTTCTTGTGCGTCTACTAATTGATCACTCCCTAGTTTTAATGCTTTAATGAGTGCTCGATGAATAATTAAGTCAGCATAACGACGAATTGGTGATGTAAAATGTG
Organism: Bartonella rhinolophi; assembly: GCF_036576165.1. NCBI lineage: Bacteria > Pseudomonadati > Pseudomonadota > Alphaproteobacteria > Hyphomicrobiales > Bartonellaceae > Bartonella > Bartonella rhinolophi. Next base: position 29,532 of record NZ_JBAFWY010000012.1, on the reverse strand, counting down.
TATAATTACGCAAATTTAAACCAAAGTGGCCAATATTTTTTGGATTATACTCAGCTTGAGATTGTGAGCGCAAAATGACTTGGTTGACCAATTCTTGTTGTTGAGTATTTGTAACTTTTGCTAAAATGCCATTAAGGCGTGCTGATGTTAGTTCTGTTCCTCGAGAAAGTGATATTCCTAAACTATGGAGAAAATTCCGTAATATTTCTTGTTTTGCGAGAGAGGGTTTATCGTGAATTCGATAGATGAGGGGCTGATGATGTTCTTTTAATGTTTCAGAAGCTGCAATATTAGCCTGTATCATAAATTCTTCAATTAAGCGATGCGCCTCTAAGTGTGTTTCTATCACAACATCTTTAAGCGATCCATTTTGATTAAGAATAATCTTTTTTTCAGCTATTTCTAATTCTAGTGGCTGTCGACGATTACGCGCGGTTTTGAGGGTAGCATAAGCCTTCCATAATGGCTGTAAGACGTTTGCGAGAAGGGGTGCCGTTTTTTCATTTATATTTCCATCAACTGCTGATTGTACTTCTTGATAAGATAATTTAGCTACCACACGCATCATAATACGGTGAAAACTGTGTTTTTGTTTGTTTCCGTTTGCATCAAAAACCATACGAACCGCTAATGCTGGTCTGTCTTTTCCTTCACGCAAAGAACATAAATTATTAGAAATGCGTTCTGGAAGCATTGGCACAACGTAATTAGGAAAATAAACAGAATTTCCCCGTTTCAATGCTTCTTTATCTAAAGCGCTTCCTGATTTAACATAGTGAGAAACATCTGCAATTGCGACGACGATAATCCAACCACCACTATTTGCAAGGTCTTCATCATTTGTTGCATAAACTGCATCATCATGATCTTTTGCATCTGGTGGATCAATTGTAACAAGCGGTAAGTGCCTCCAATCTTCACGATTATCTATGCTGGCAGGTTTTGCATTTTTTACTTGCTCAAGAACATCTTCAGGAAAAATATAAGGGATTCCTTTTGAAAGAAGAGAAATCATTGAAAATGCTTTTTCGCTATCAATGTGTCCTAAAACATTCTTTACTTTTGCACTTTTCAGTCCATAACCAGTACTGTTTTTAATTTCGACTTCAACAAGATCACCAGATTCCATATGAATTTCTGAGGGCGTATCAATAATTAGCTCGCTAATTTTGCGTTCTATAGGTTCAAGCCGCCATTGGCCATTTTCTAATTTTTTTATTATGCCGAGTGCACTCTTTTGAGGTACGTCAATTTTACGAATAATTCGTCCTATATAGGGGATGCTTTCAGAAACTTTGTTTTGAAAAATTTTTACAAGAACATGATCACCAACACCAATGCTTGTTCCTTTTATACGATGAGAAGAAAATATTTCAATATTTGGTTTTGGATCATTTTCCCACTCAAAAGGTTGTGCAATAAAATTTCCGTCTTCATCGCGCGCGCTAATTTTCACTAAAGCAACCGGTGGTAATTTTCCTTTATTTATTATCTTTTTACGGTGTTTCGGTATTAAATTATAATCCTTAAAATCACGCAATATATCCCTTAACCAGATGCGCGCATCATCTTTTAAGTTAAAAGCTTTAGCAATTTCACGTTTGCTTGATTGGTTAGGGTTGTTTTTAATAAAAGTCAGAATCTCTTCTTTACTGGGCAGCTGCTCCATATTCAAAAATTGAAAATATTTTGTTTTTTTTTCGCCTTTAGCCAAAATTTATGTCTCTTTCGTTTTGGAAGGGGCTTTTGGAGATGCTGTTTTTTTAGCAGATGCCTTAGCCGATATAAGTTCTAGTGCTTCCGAAAGTGTCACATTAATTGGATCCTTATCTTTTGGCAATGTTACATTAATTTTACCCCAATTAACATATGGACCATAACGTCCATTGCGTACGCTAACAGTTCCTCCATCTGGATGATCTCCTAATGTAGTGAGTGCTGCGGTTGTAGTTTTGCTCCGCTTTGTTTTATTTTCTTGTTTTTCTGCAAGCACCGTAACAGCACGATTGATGCCAATATCAAAAGCTTCATCCGCGTGTAAAAGGGGAGCATATTTCCCATCGTGAGCAAGGTAAGGACCATATCGTCCAATCGTGGCTGTGATGACTTTGCCGGTTTCAGGGTGAATTCCAATTTCACGAGGTAAAGATATTAAAGCTAAAGCTTTATCAAGAGTAATATTTTCTGCTTGCCACTCTTTTGGTAATCCTGCACGCTTAGCCTCTTTACCTTCACCAAGTTGAATATATGGTCCAAAACGGCCATTACGAAGAGAGATATCTTTTTCTGTTTTAGGGTCGACACCAAGCACAACAGGTTCATCATTGTGTACAGTTTCATTCTCTTTTCCTGTATCTGTGCCAAGTTGACGTGTATATTTGCAACTAGGATAATTGGAGCAACCAACAAATGCACCATACCGACCTAATTTTAATGATAACTGCCCGTTTGTACAAAGAGGACAAGAACGAACATCGCTGCCATCTTCACGCATAGGGAATGCAAGAGGTGCTAATGTTACGTTTAAAACATCAAGAACATTTGTTATACGTAATTCTTGGATATTAGTAATAGATGCATTAAATCCATCCCAGAAATCTTGTAGAACATCTTTCCAAGAAAGTTTTCCATCCGATATAAGATCCAGTTTTTCTTCAAGATCTGCCGTAAAACCATATTCTACATAGCGATTAAAGAAATTTTCAAGAAAGGCTGTAACGATACGCCCTTTAGCATCAGGGATAAGCTTTCGTTTATCAATCACAATATATCCACGATCACAAAGCGTAGCTAATGTGGATGCATAGGTTGAAGGGCGACCAATTCCCAATTCTTCAAGCTTTTTAATTAATGAAGCTTCAGAATAACGGGGAGGTGGTTCTGTGGTATGTTGTGTAGCTTCAACCTTTTCTTTTGTAAGTGCTTCACCAGTATTTATTTGTGGCAGACGTGTTGATTCATTTTCTTCATTGTTTTCTTCATCTCGTTGATCGGTGTAGACAGAAAGAAAGCCATCAAAACGAATAACAGAACCTGTTGCGCGTAAATTTGCGTGATTTTTTTCTTTCAGTGCTTCAATTTCAACTGTCGTACGTTCAATTTCAGCAGAACGCATTTGGCTAGCAATAGCTCGTTTCCATATCAATTCATAAAGCTTTGCTTGATCATTATCGAGAAAACTACTTACTTGATTAGGTGTACGTTGAAAATCTGTTGGACGGATAGCTTCGTGTGCTTCTTGTGCATTTTTTGCTTTTGATGAATAAAAACGTGGCTTTTCAGGAATATAACTATTACCAAAGGTTTCATGAATTACTTTTCGTGCTGAATCAATTGCTTCTGGTGCTATTTGTACACCATCAGTACGCATGTAAGTAATAAGCCCTGCCATCTCACCGTCAATTTCAATGCCTTCATAAAGTTTTTGAGCAATTTGCATGGTGCGAGAAGCTGAAAAACCTAATTTTGAAGAAGCAGCTTGTTGTAAGGTGGATGTCGTAAATGGAGGGAAAGGATTTCTTTTTGTGGGTTTTGCTTCAACACTTAATGTACGATACTCTGCTCCCTCTAACATAAAGCGAATCTGATTTGCTTGTTCTTGAGATTGAATATCAAGTTTTCCAATCTTTTTTTGATTAAACATTGTTAGTCTTGCACAAAAACTGTCATCTCGAATAGTTTTTAAGTATGTTGTAATAGACCAGTAATCTTCTTTGATAAAATGTTCTATTTCTGATTCACGATCACAAATAATACGTAAGGCAACCGATTGTACGCGACCAGCTGAGCGAGCACCAGGGAGTTTACGCCATAAAACAGGTGAGAGTGTAAAGCCAACAAGATAATCGAGCGCGCGCCGTGCAAGGTAGGCATCTACGAGTGATATATCAATATCACGCGGATTATTCATAGCATCGAGCACAGACTTTTTGGTGATGGCATTAAATACAACCCGTTTAATGGGTTTATCATTTAAAACTTTTTTCTGGTGAAGAACATCCAAAATATGCCATGAAATAGCTTCTCCTTCACGGTCAGGGTCTGTTGCTAAGATGAGGCTATCAGCTTCTTTGACTGCTTTTGCTATTTCATTTAAACGTTTAGCTGCAGCAGTATTGATATCCCATTTCATCGCAAAGTCTTGATCAGGTAAAACGGAACCATCTTTTGCAGACAAATCACGGACATGACCAAATGATGCGACTACTTTATATTGAGATCCAAGATATTTATTAATTGTTTTTGCTTTAGCTGGAGATTCAACGATAACGATATTCATAATTTTACCCGAATGTTGAAATAAAAATTCTTTTTATAAACTCCTTTCGCAGGAATAGCTAATGGCAATTGGTTAAGAGCACATAAAAAATATTATATTATACAACTTTTGATTGTTATTATTAAAATACACCCTATATAGAACTATAAGATTTATTTTCTACAGCTAATACAACAGTTAATACAAAAGAATACGGCGAAAGACAAAGATAACGTCTATTGAGAGGTGGGGGAGAATACTCAAGGATAGAAGATTATGTTTATAAATCATTTAAAAGTTATCCAATATATTACAGATATGTCACAACAAATGAACCAAATGGCGCGTCAAGCTCGTAGTCCACTTTTAGCATTACTTTTGGATATGGTAGCCAAAGAGGGGCAAAGTATTCTTAATAGCGCTGAAACTCTTGGGGAAGATCCGAACTCGACAATGACACATAACCACCAGAGTGTCGAATAAGCTTGCCAGCAAGATCGAGTTCAACCAGCAAGAGGTAAAGGTTTTGCAATGAAACGCCTGAATGTGCACTGAGCGTGTCTAAATCTATTGGGGTTGTCGAGAGAGCAGAGAGAACGGCTGCGCGTTCTGTAGTGCTTTCGAGGTGAGTGGTTTTGTCACTTTTTACATCCGTTGAACTTAAATTTTCCTGTTGAAAAAGAGAGCTTGATTCTTCAAAAAGATTAAGTTGGGGGTTAACGGTATTCGGGATGAGGGGTGTAAGTGTTTCTACGATGTCAGAGGGATGCGTGGTAAGCAAGGCACCGTCTTTGATAAGGTTATTTGTACCAACTGATCTTGGATCGAGTGGGGAACCGGGAAGAGCGAAAATCAATCGTCCCAGTTCGGTAGCTTGGCGCGCTGTAATGAGAGACCCTGATCGCATGGCAGCTTCTACAACCAAGAGACCAAGTGATAGACCTGCAATAATACGGTTTCTTCTTGGGAAATCGATAGCACGAGGCTTCCAAGAAATGGGCATTTCGCTGACAATTGCTCCACCGTTGGCAATAATATCTTCGTATAATTTTTTGTTTTCAGGAGGATAAATGTGATCAATTCCACCAGCCATAACTGCAACTGTGCCTGTTAGCAAACTTGCTTGATGAGCAATGCTATCGATTCCACGAGCTAATCCAGAAATAACCGTAAAGTCAGCATGGCCAAGAAAATGAGCAAATTGAGTCGTGAGTTTTTTGCCAGCTGCTGAAGCATTTCGAGAGCCCACAATCCCAATAGAAGGTTTCTGAAAAACCGAAAAATTTCCTTTTATGGCAATAAGTGGTGGTGATGCTTCCGTTACTTTAAGAAAGGCTGGATAATCTGGCTCTCCTATACCGACAAACCGAATACCTAATCGTTCGGCTTTTTCCATTTCTTTTTCAGCATCTTCTAATGTTGCTATTCGAATAGATGTAGTAAGACCGCCTTTTTTACTAAGCTCAGGAAGAGCTTCTAAAGCATTTTCTGCTGTTTTATAATGATCAATTAAATTGCGAAAACTAACTGCTCCAATATTTTCACTACGCAACAACCGTAACCAGTTTAGACGTTGATGGTCCGTGAGCAAAATTCCTTTATTTATCCCCGTTTTGAGCGCCAATCTTGCTTTCTTTCCCAATTAATAATCTACCGATATTTGCATGATGTTTTATAATTACGAATATGCTCATCACAATTAATATATAGTAAGCATAAAGATAAGAATAGAAAAAATAAACAAATATTGGAGTGATAATAACGGCAATAAGTGCAGATAATGAAGAGTAACGAGTAAGTAAAAAAAATGTCATCCACACAATAATGAAAACAATTGCTGCTGGCCAATAAAATCCTAAGCATACACCAAGATAGGTAGCGATGCCTTTTCCACCTTTGAATTTAAGCCATATTGGGAAAAGGTGTCCCAAAAAAGCGAAAAAACCAGCTAAAATAATAATGATATTATTTTCTATGGGATAATTTAAAAATTTTACAACAAGAACAGCAAGAGTTCCTTTCAATATATCGCAGAGAAGAGTAAAAGCAGCAACTTTCTTATTTCCTGTTCGCAAAACATTTGTAGCTCCAATATTTCCAGAACCAATTTTTCTCACATCACCAAGCTTGGCTAATCGTGTAAAAAGAAGTCCAAATGGGATAGATCCAATGAGATAGGACATGAGGAAAATAAACAATGTATAGAACTGAAAGGGTGTTTCTAGTACATTCATGAGAAATCCTATTGTTGATCAAGTTTAAAAATTGATTTTCCTTTAACAAAGGTTTGAAGAACACGTCCCTGAAAGCGGGCATTTTCAAAAGGTGTATTTTTTGAATGTGAATACAACTTATCTGTGGATACTACCCATGGCTCATCAAGATCAACTAAAATAAGGTCTGCATGAGCACCTTTTTTAAGTGTTCCTGCATTAAGACCAAAGAGTTTTGCTGGTGTTGTTGACAAAAGTTCAGTTAACCGTAACAAAGAGATAGCGTTATTGTGATAAAGGCGTAAAGCTGCACTTAGTAAAGTTTCCATGCCAATAGCGCCTGTCGAGGCATCATTAAATGGCAAATTTTTTGTATCAATATTTTGAGGGTCATGAGAAGAAACGATAATATCTACCGTTCCATCTTTTATGGCTTCAATCATTGCTATACGATCTTCTTCTGTACGCAATGGGGGCATGAGACGGAAAGAAGTACGATATTCACCAATATCATTTTCGTTAAGAGATAAGTGATTAATAGATACACCAGCGGAAATTTTTGCACTGCGTTGCTTCCCTATACGAATAGCATCAGCAGACATAGCTGTAGATATTTGTGCAGCATGATAGCGTGCTTGTGTCAATGCTGCCAGTCGCAAATCTCTTTCAAGTGGGATAACTTCTGCTTCGCGGGGTATTCCAGAAAGACCAAGCCAGCTCGCTAGCAGACCTTCATTCATAACGCCTTGTCCTGTAAGATCCTTGTCTTGTGTTTCGTGTATCAATGTGATGTCAAAATCACACGCATAAGTCATTGCACGTTGCATAACAGATGAATTTTGCAGAGTTTTTTTCCCCTCACTAAAGGCAACTGCTCCTGCATCTTTTAAAAGACCAAATTCAGTTATTTTTTGTCCGTTGAAACCTTGAGTGATAGCAGCAATAGGGTAAATATTGACCGATGACATTTCTTGTACTGTATGCGTAATGAATTGAACAAGCGCCACATTATCGATAATTGGATGCGTGTCTGGCATCATCAAGAAGGAAGTAATACCGCCTGCTGCTGCAGATTGACTTGCTGATGGGATTGTTTCACGATACTCATTTGCGGATCCTCCAACAAAGACGCGAGCATCAACAAGTCCAGGTAAAATTGCTTTGTTTTGTGCGTTAATAATCTCCGCGTCTTTAGGCGCTCCCTGATTTAAAGCTTCTTTTCCAGCGGCTGTAATTAGTCCATTTTCAATAATAACTGTGCCGATTTCGTCGATTGCGCGTGAAGGATCAATAATACGAGCGTTTTGAAAAACTATTGGCTTTGTCATTTTTTCTTTCCACTTCCGTTAAGGCGTGAGTCCAATAAAGCTTCTATGACAGCCATTCGCACAGCGATTCCCATCTCTACTTGTGTTTGAATCATGCTTTGTGGTCCATCCGCTACATCAGATGCGATTTCTATACCACGGTTTATTGGACCAGGATGCAGAATAATGCAGTCGCTTTTAGCGTAAGCTAAGTTTTTTTTATGTAAACCAAAATAATGAAAATATTCACGAATAGAGGGGATAAAGGAACCTGTCATACGCTCGTGTTGTAAGCGTAGCATCATGATGACGTCAGCACCTTTAAGGCCTTCTTTCATTGTATTAAAAACCTCAACGCTCATATTTTTTATTCCTGCAGGTAAAAGTGTTGAAGGAGCGATAACGCGAACACGTGCTCCTAATGTATTAAGACTGAGGATATTGGAGCGTGCAACACGCGAATGCAAAATATCACCGCAAATTGCAACAGTTAATCCTTCTATACGGCCTTTGGTTTTCTTAATAGTCAGGGCATCTAATAAAGCTTGTGTTGGATGTTCATGTGCACCGTCACCTGCATTAATGACACAACAATCAACTTTTTGGGCTAACAGAGCAGCTGCTCCAGCACAACTATGTCGAATCACCAGTATATCTGGTTTCATTGCATTAAGAGTTGTGGCTGTATCAATCAATGTTTCTCCTTTTTTTACAGATGAATTGCCAATGGCTATGCTCATTACATCTGCTCCCAATCGTTTACCAGCTAATTCGAACGAGGATCGAGTTCTTGTGGAAGCCTCAAAGAAAAGATTAATTTGAGTGTATCCGTATAATGTAGATTTTTTTTTATCAATTTTTTTTGAAAGGTTAATGTTCGCATTTGCACGGTCAAGCAATGCAGTAAGATCCTGTATATTTAGACCTTTTATACCTAAAAGGTGTTGGTAGGGGAAAATGGGAAAAAAAGTATTTTGAGTCATAGCATTCTTTTCTCTCTCTCTGCTAATAGAGATTAAAAAACTATTTGTTTAAATATGATAAGTATTCTTTAACTGCAAAACGACAAATAGTCTATGATGTGAATGATTTGAATAATAGGAATATGATAATGAGTGCTGTGTCTGCACAAAATTCCCGCCGCAAAAATGCGTTTCTTAGTGATACGCTTATGTTTCGTATTGCTTCTACTTTGCCCACGTTTTTATTAGCAAGTTTTGAAGAAATGGGAGATTTTGTGGCTAGCCATGAAGCAAAGGATCTTTCTTATTTGGCAAATCATTATCGGCCAGTATTGCGCTATAATGATGAATGGGGAAAATCAATAGAACAATTAGAGATACACTCTTCTTATCAAGCGCTTCAACGATATTCTAGACAAGCTGGTCTGGTTACTTCACTTTGGGAAAATGCGACCTCAGAAAATGGAGTACGCTATCAAGCGCGTGCTATTCGTTTAGCTTTATCTGCCAGTTTAGAAACGGGGCATTTGAACGAAGTTGTTATAACAAGCGCGGCTATTGCAGTATTAATTAGTGATATTGAGCTATTCAAAAAATGGCAAAATGTTCTCTTATCGCGTGAATATGATTTATCATCTAAGCCTATTAATGATAAAATTGCAGCTTCGCTTACCTGTGCTTTTGATAATATGGAAAAAAGCGAAAAACATTTTTTTAATTTTCCAAGTGCTCAAAAAATTTCTTTTGATGAAAAAATGGGGCGTGATCTGTATCGCTTAAATGTCGTTAAAACGAATGTTATTAATCCTGTAGTTGATGGATATCTTGTAAGCGCAGAGCTAGAAGGTAACTTGAGCTGCTTTTTAATCCCACGTGTGCAAGAAAATGGTGCACTAAATGGCATTATATCGATCCGTAATTTAGTGCAACGCCCTGGAGAAAATTCAACACCGGAAGGTGTGGTTGATTTTCAGGGCAGTTATGGTTGGCTTTTGGGGAATGCTGGAGAAGGTGTTAAGGTTATTAAAGATATAGAAACTATGATGCGTTTCGATCAATCTGTCATATCAGCAGGTGTTTTGCGGGCAGCACTTCAATTTGGCATAGATTTTTTTCGGCAAAAAATGCCAAACCAGCCTTTGCCACCGCTAACAGAACGTATTTTTGCAGATATTGCACTTGATATTGCTGCTTCGCAAGCATTGGTTTTTCGTTTAGCGCGAGCATTTGATAATGCTGCAAATGATCGCTCTGAAGCAGCTTTTGCACGAATTATGACGCCTATTATTGCTTATCATGTGAGCCAATTAGTTGTTCCTATTATTGGTGAAATTATTGCACAAATTGGCATAGAAAGTTTTGTAGAGGGTAATCCATTATCGCAAATGTTGTGTAATGGACCAGCGCGGATTGTTAGAAATAGTTCTGCTAATCAATTGGTAAAAGATGCAATTCTCATAGCTGAAAAAGCACCTGGATTGTTCCAAAAATTGCTAGAAAAAATTGCTGTTGATATTGGACCAGCAGGACCGCGAGCAATTGAGATTATCAAGTCTGCTGTAAATATGGCCTCAACAAATGAGGGAGCAGGAAGATTTTTTGTTGAGCAAGTAGCGTATGCAGTTGCAGCTGCATCGTTGCGTTATGTAGATATAGAGCATGTTGCAAATGCCTATATGGAAAGCCGTCTTGGTGGACAATGGAGATCTTCCTATGGCATGTTAATTGCACGATATAATGCAGGACATTTGTTAAATGTCCTTTACCCTTCTATCTGATGGAGGCTTTTGATTCTGTTGAGAGCGCCTTGTAATATGAAAGCAGCTGCTGCAGAATCGATGCGGCTTGCTCGCTTATTGCGTGATATATCCATTTCAAGAAGGCAACGTTGTGCGGCAACTGTCGATAAACGTTCATCCCAAAAAATAAATGGGACTTTTGTATGTTTTGCCATATTGCTGACAAAAGTCCTAGTTGCTTGAGCACGAGAGCCGCTGCTGCCATTCATGTTGAGAGGTAAGCCAATGACAGCAACTCCCACATTTTCATTATTAAAAATTTGTACAAGTTTGTGAGCATCTAGCGTAAATTTTTTGCGTTGAAGGACAGCACGTGGATTTGAGAAAGTCAAACTCATATCAGAAATTGCAATTCCGATAGTTTTTGTGCCTAAATCTAATCCTGCTATCGTTTGCTTGGGCAAAAGATGTGTAATAACTTCATCTATATTGATAACAGCCATGTGATCTTATAATTAAATTTTTTAATATTTTAAGGTTTGTACTATATTTTTATTCGAGATATCAATATTCTTGCGCTTACAAACGTAGCCCTGTATAGCCAAAATATAGGTAAATGAATGTCAAAATAAAAAAGCAGAAAGGCATAATATGTCTGTTGATAAAGAAACAGTCAAGCGGGTGGCACATTTAGCACGTATTGCTATCCACGATGATGAAGCAGAGCATATGTCACAAGGGCTCAATGTTATTTTAAATTTTGTAGAGCAACTTAATGAAGTTGATATTAGTGGGGTTGAACCATTAACATCAGTGATGCCAATGGCTTTGCGAATGCGTGAAGATAGTGTCACAGATGGAAATAAAGCGACAGATATCGTCGCGAATGCGCCTGTTACGGAAGAAAATTTCTTTCTTGTTCCAAAAGTTGTCGAATAATTTTTTATATTCTAAAAATTTGAGAATCAATATGACCGATTTAACAACCTTAACAATTGCACAAGCCCGTGATGCTCTTGTAAAAAAAGATTTCAAAGCGATAGAATTAACAGAAGCTTATTTAAAAGCGATTGAATTGGCCAATCCGACTTTAAATGCTTATGTTGCGATAGAGGCTGATCAAGCAATAAAAATGGCTATCGAATCAGATAACCGCTTGGCGAGAGGGCAGGGGGGTATTTTAGAGGGAATCCCATTGGGAATTAAGGATCTCTTTGCTACGCAAGGCGTTCATACTCAAGCTTGTTCACATATTCTTGATGGTTTTAAGCCACAGTATGAATCAACTGTAACCGCTAATTTATGGAAGGATGGAGCGGTTATGTTAGGTAAGCTTAATATGGACGAGTTTGCTATGGGGTCCTCAAACGAAACATCATATTATGGTCCAGCTATTAACCCATGGCAAAAAAAGGATTCTAATGAAAAACTTGTCCCTGGTGGTTCTTCAGGAGGGTCTGCGGCTGCTGTTGCAGCGCAACTTTGTGCAGGTGCAACAGCGACAGATACAGGTGGATCAATCCGTCAACCAGCAGCATTTACTGGTACTGTAGGGATGAAACCAACTTATGGACGGTGTTCACGGTGGGGAATTGTAGCTTTTGCTTCATCACTTGATCAGGCAGGTCCTATCGGACGAAATGTTCGTGATTGTGCTATTTTACTTAAATCAATGGCTTCCTTTGATGAAAAAGATTCTACTTCAGTTAATTTATCAGTGCCTGATTATGAAAATTATATTGGTCAATCAATTAAAGGAATGAAAATTGGTGTTCCAAAAGAGTACCATCTTGAAGGTATGTCTACTGAAATTATCGCACTTTGGCAAAAGGGCATGAACTGGCTAAAAGAAGCAGGGGCTGAGATATGTAATATTTCTTTACCTCATACAAAATATGCTTTGCCTGCTTATTACATTGTGGCTCCTGCTGAAGCATCTTCTAATTTAGCGCGCTATGATGGTGTTCGGTTTGGTCTGCGTATATCAGGAAAAGATATTATTGAAATGTATGAAAATACGCGTTCTGCTGGTTTTGGGAATGAGGTAAAACGACGTATTTTGATTGGCACTTATGTTCTTTCATCAGGTTATTATGATGCCTATTATATTAAAGCTCAAAAAGTAAGAACATTAGTGAAGCGTGATTTTGATCAGTGTTTTGCTTCTGGTGTTGATGCTATTCTCACACCTGCGACACCGATTTCAGCTTTTGGCATTGCTGATGAAAAAATAAAAAATGATAGTGTGGCGATGTACCACAATGATATTTTTACTGTACCAGTTAATATGGCAGGGTTACCAGGAATCTCTGTTCCTGCTGGTCTATCAGAAAGTGGTTTACCGCTAGGGTTACAGTTAATTGGTAAACCCTTTGCCGAGGAGGTAATTTTTCAGATAGCTCATATTATAGAACAAGCAGCTGGAACGTTTAATGCTAAAAAATGGTGGGTGTAATAACAAAAAGCTCTTCTTCAAAAAAAGAGTTATTCTTGAGACAAACGATACTTGTTTAATACAGAAGGATAACTCTTAAAGGGGGTGTTACGGATTCTTAACTACTTGTATTATCGTTTTTAACCACCCAAATATGCTTCTTTAACACGAGGATCAGAGATCATATCCTTACCTTCTCCGTGAAATAAGACATGTCCCACCTCTAAAATATAAGCATAATTTGCAATAGAAAGTGCTGCAAATGCATTTTGTTCAATAAGAAGAATTGTTTTTCCCATATCATTAATTTTTTGAATAATCGAAAAAATTTCCTGTACAAGAAGTGGTGCTAATCCCAACGATGGCTCATCCAGTATTACCATGTCAGGATTACTCATGAGTGCACGACCTACAGCAAGCATTTGTTGTTCACCACCTGACATTGTTCCTCCTAATTGCTTAGCTCTTTCACGTAAACGTGGAAACAGATCAAATATCCATTCGATATCACGGGCAATTCCCGATTTATCATGACGAATATAAGCTCCTAGATGGAGATTCTCTAAAACAGTTAGATGGGGCATGATACGTCGTCCTTCAGGACTCAAAGCGATACCCAGTCGTAAAATTTCTTCTGGTGACTTTTTAATAATTGATTCACCTTTATATATGATTTCTCCATAAACAGACCGATTAATTCCTGTAATAGAGTTTACAATGCTACTTTTTCCTGCTCCATTGGCACCAATTAAAGTTACTATACTGCCATTTTTTATAGACATAGAAAGGTCTTGAATAGCTTTAATGGCGCCATAGTGAACGTGAAGGTTTTTAATTTCAAGAATATTCATAAACATCTCCGCCAAGATAAGCCTCAATAACTTTAGGGTTGCTGCGAACTTCTGTTGGTGTACCATTGGCAATGCAACAGCCATATTCTAAAACCCAAATATATTGGCAGAGTCCCATCACAACTTTCATATCATGTTCAATCAGTAAAATTGTAAGATCAAATTCTTTTTGCACTTTTGCTATGAATTTTCTAAGATCCTCGCTTTCTTGTGGGTTCATGCCTGCGGCAGGTTCGTCAAGAAGAAGCAATTTAGGTTTTGTTGCTAGAGCACGTGCAATTTCTAGACGCCGTTGCACACCGTAGGGTAAGGTTGCTGCTCGCTGATTGGCAAGGTGATCAAGCTGCAGTTGTTCGAGAAGCACCATTGAGTTTTTATAAATTTCATTTTTTTCTTTAATTGCTTTTGGCCATAATAAAGCTGAAGCAAACCATGGGTATTTTTGACGGACATGTGCCCCCACCATAACATTTTGCAAGACCGTTAACCCTGAAAAAAGACGAATATTTTGAAATGTTCGTGCAATATGGCGTTTGCATATTGTATGTGGAGAAGAGCCAGAAACTTTATCTCCATCAAAAGTAATTGTTCCACTTGTGGGCGCATAAAATCCCGAAATCATATTAAAGACAGTAGTTTTTCCAGCACCGTTTGGGCCAATTAGTCCAGTAATTGTTCCTTTTTTGATAGCCATATTAATGTTATTTACAGCAACCAATCCACCAAAACGCATAATGATATTGTCGAGTGAAAGAATAATGTTGTTCATAGATTTCCCTCGGTATTAGAGAGCTTTTTTCGTGTTAAAAAGCAATAAATCCAATTCCATGAAAATTCACGTTGCTCCAACAATCCTTTTCGCCAAAATAGAATAATAAATAACAACAAAAGAGAAAAAACAACCATACGAAGTCCTGGTATTCCTGGAATATACAAAAAACCTAAATCAATCGGACTTTCAATAATACGAAGCCATTCGAGCATGACTGTGATAATAATGCTGCCAACAATGCTTCCTGTAATTGAACCAAGACCACCAGCAACAACAATCATCAAAATATTAAAAGTTAAGAGAAAATTAAACATTTTAGGATCGATAGTTGAAATAAGGGCAGCCATCAGCGCTCCTCCAACACCTGCAAAAAATGCACCAACCGTAAAAGAAAAACTACGATAAAAAAAAGCGTTAACACCCATTGTTTTTGCAGCAACTTCGTCATCACGGATAGCATGCAGCACATTGCCAGTGTTACTTCGTAGTAAGAGAAGCATGAAGATAACTGTAAATGCTAGCCAACCATAATTCCACCATAATGTAGCACTTTGAGGGATCCCCTTGATTCCTAGTGAACCATTTGTTAAGGATGTAGCGTTGGTAATGACAATGCGAATAATTTCTGCAAAACCTAATGTTGCAATTCCAAGGTAATCGCCACCGAGGCGTAATATAGGTAGGGCAATCAATAAGCCTATAACTGCTGCACACAAACCACTTACAACAACGGCTGCAAAAAATGGTAATTGCAGATAATGCAAGGGTTCAATTATAGGCTCGAGAATCCACATCATCTCCTTTTGTTCAGGAGAAAGAAGTAAAATTGCACATATATAAGCACCGATAGCCATAAAGCCAGCATGCCCAAGAGAAAACATCCCCGTGAAACCATAAATTAAATTAAGTGAAATCGCTAATATCGCGTTGATAGCAATAAGATTGATGATACGAATTGTATAATCATTAAAGTAATTCTCAGCATAAAATAAGAAACCGATAAGAAGAAAAATACTGACACACGATAAAAAAATTTTCGTTGATTTTGCCATTAGATTTTCTCCTGGCTTTTCTTACCCATTAACCCAGTGGGCATTACTAATAAAATTAAAATCAATAAGATAAATGCGAAAGCATCTCGATATCCAGACAGAGCAGGAAAGAACGCAACAATCATAATTTCAATAAATCCTAATAATAAACCACCCAACATTGCTCCTGGAATTGAGCCAATACCTCCGATAACAGCAGCAATAAATGCCTTGAGCCCTGGAAGAATGCCCATATAAGGTTGAATTTGAGGATAGCGTAAAGCCCACATAATTCCTGCAACAGCAGCAAGTGCTGAACCTATACAAAATGTGAATGCAATGACTTTATTAACAGAAACACCCATTAAACGAGTAGTTTCAATATCGTATGAAATTGCACGCATAGCAAGACCAGGTTTTGTTTTATTGATAATCCACAGCAATAAGGCAATAAGAATAAACGAAATAATGGGAACAATGAGGGACATAGGAGCAATTCTAATCACTACATCTGAATTTTGTCCTAAATTCCACAGAATCGGTTTTACTAAAAAATCTAGCTGTTTTACACCTTTGGGGACACCACTAAAGAGTACAGTCGCAAGATTTTCAATAAAAAAAGAAACTCCTATTGCACCGATCAGTGCTGAGATACGTGGAGCATAACGTAGAGGTCTATAAGCAAATTGGTCAACAGTAATACCCACTGCGCTTGTGATAAAAACCGAAAAACAGATAGCTAATATCCAAATTGGCGTAAAGTCTTGTGGAGCAATTTTAAAATAATAAATGAACCCTAAAGCAAGAATAAAAAAAGCAACAACCCAATAAATTTTGGGTCGTTCTTTAAATCCTATAAATACAGAGTAGTAAATGAAAATAGCTAGGAACACTAAAAGAACAGCAAGCCACGCAGGCATAAAGCTGACTGTAGAAAAGAAAACGAAATATGCTCCCAGCATAAAAATATCGCCATGAGCAAAATTAATTAATCTCAGAATACCATAGACCATGGTGTAACCAATTGCGATAAGCCCGTAAAGCGATCCCAACGCCAGTGCATTAAAAAAGTACTGGATGAACATTTCAGTGCTCATCTCTTATCCTTCCGCTTTTTGATTAATACAGATTTTATGATTTTTTAAAGAGCAGGTTGAACTTCATCTAAATAGACACGTTTTCCATCTTTTATCTCAATTATACCGATAGAAATTTGAGGATTATGGTTTGCATCCATAGACATACTGCCAAAAGGGGTTTGAAAATCCTTTAACTTGCTAAGTTCTACAGTGATCTTTTCGCGATCAGCGCTCCCAGCATTTTCAATAGCTTTCATGAACATCATATAGCTTGTGTATCCTAAAACAGAATTGATATTTGGCTCTTTATCAGGGTAAGCTGCTTTCCATTCATTTGTGAATTCTTGTGCAGCTACTGACATATTGGGCATATCCTCACTGTAGGGGAGCGTTGTATGTAAGAATCCTTCCGCAGATGTTCCTGCGATTGTAATAGTTTCTGGATTATCCATAGCATCACCACCCATGATTCGAAACTTTGCACCTAGTTCACGTGCCTGTTTCATGATGATGGCACCTTCAGAAAAATAGGATGGAATAAATAAAACATCAGGATTTTGAGCTATAATCTGCGTGAGAACAGCTGAAAAGTCCTGATCTCCAGAATTATAGTTTAGATTTGAGATAACTTCACCACCCAGTTTTTTAAAAAAACGAGTAAAATAATTCGCAAGACCAATAGCATAATCGCTTGATATATCTTTGAGTACAGCTGCCTTTTTTGCGTGTAAAGTTTGAACTGCATAAGTGGCAGCTCCTATACCTTGATAAGAATCAATAAAGCAAGCGCGGAAATAATATTTTCTTCCTTGCGTAACAAGCGGACTTGTTGAGGATGTTGCAATGGTTGGAGTTTTTGCTTTTTCAGATATTTCTCCACCAGCCAATGACAATGAAGAGCCATAACTCCCTATGATCCCACTTACTTTTTCACTAGCAGTTAAACGCATAACGGCATTAGCAGCTTCTACTTTGTCAGATTTATTATCAATGACAATAAGCTCGATTTTACGTCCCAATATTTCTGGAACTTTTTTATGTGCTAGCTGTATGCCCCTAATTTCAAGCTGACCTCCAAATGCATTTTGACCACTAAGTGGAAGAAAAACGCCGATTTTAATAGGTTCATTCGCATAAGCACTTGCTACGAATACCATTCCCGTAGCAATTATGGCAAAAATTTTCCTCAACTGCATTATGTGCCTCCCTTAGTTGCAGTTTTCACACTTTATCTTGAACACCTTTATCATGCAAGTTACATATCATGAAATATCATTGTGTAAAAAACCTTTTGTGTGTGAAAAACTTTTTGTGTTGTCTTTTTGTAAGATATGTGGAGCATATGATCAAATATTATTGTAGATATTCAGTTTATGGATCAAATGTTAAACACAAGATACAATATGGGGAAATCTTATCTTGGGGCTTGCGTCTTAATGCAAGAGCGATGTTTACTTAACACAGAAGAATCAATGTTGTGTACTTTAGACCTAACAGGATCATGTTTTATTATGGCAAGTAAGGATACATTAAAAGATCATTTCCTGTCCGAGGACAGTTTAGGTGCTTGTGGTGAAATTGTTGAAATTAGTGGTGCCATTAAATGGTTTGATGGGAGTAAGGGTTACGGGTTTATTGTACCTGATTTACCTGGATACCCTGATATATTACTGCATGTTACGGTGATGCGAAGAGATGGCTTTCAAACAGCTTTGGAAGGGGCTAAAATTGTTTGTGCTGTAGAAAAAACTGAAAGAGGATTAAAATGTGTTCAGGTGAAATCCATAGATTGTTCATCGGCTACTCATCCATCAGAGCTTCCAGTACGTACTCATGTCGTTGTTACTCCTGAGAGTGGTTTAGAGCGTGCAATCGTTAAATGGTTTAATCGCGAAAAAGGCTTCGGTTTTCTTAGCAGAGGACAGGGAACAGAGGATATTTTTATTCACATGGAGACATTGCGTCGTTTTGGTTTAGCTGAGCTTCGTTCTGGCCAAGTTGTTCTTATACGTTTTGGTAAAGGGGAGAAAGGTTTGATGACAGCGGAGATTTATCCAGACATAGGGGTTCCGTTTTCTACGCATTAGGTTTCAACATAGAAGATGATCTATTTGATTTTGATTTTATTCTAAAATCTGAATTTTTTTGTTTTATGTAATAAAACTAAACAACTCTGGTAGTAAAAATGAAAATGTTGGAGTTTTTTAGAAGAGAAAAAATTATTCAATTGGTGCTGTTTTTTATGTTTGAAACCAGCTCTACTATTGCGCAAAAATCTATAGAGATTTCTGTTGATCCAATTCCTTTAGAAATACAAACAGAGCATGATTCTGTTTATTACAGGGTAGAAATTGCTTCTACACCGTCTCAGTTGGCAGCTGGCTTGATGTATCGCACTAATTTTCCGCGCGATCGTGCAATGCTCTTTAAAGATCAATTTACTAATAAACTAAAGGATAAACGGGAAATTTTAATGTGGATGGCAAATACACCTTTATCCTTGGATATGATTTTTTTAAATGCTGATGGCGTGATTGTTTCAATTGTTGAGAAAACTATTCCATTTTCAACGGGTACAATTTCGTCAGGGGTGCCTGCAACTTTTGTTATTGAAGTTAATGCAGGGGAAGTTTCTGAAAAAAAAATACAAAAGGGACAACGTGTTATTCATCCTGCTATTTGCGGTGAATGCGAAAGTAATAAAAATGATAGCTGAAGACGTACATTTTTTTGAATATGATGGTTTGCGTTTTGCTTACCGAGAAGAAGGACAGGGGGTTCCTGTTTTATTAATTCATGGTTTTGGATCTTCAGCACGTGTAAATTGGTATGCAACGGGTTGGTTTTGTACTCTTACAAAAGCAGGATATCGGGTTATTGCTCTTGATAATCGCGGACATGGAGATTCAGATAAAAGTTATGACCCTTCTTTTTATACGCCTCAAGCTATGGCTGGTGATGCGGTTAGATTACTGCAGCATTTAAAATTATCTCGAGCCCATGTTATGGGGTATTCTATGGGAGCTAGAATTAGTGCATTTATGGCTCTTTTATATCCAACATATGTACATAGTGTTATTTTTGGTGGTCTAGGTATTGGCATGATAACAGGAGCAGGGGATTGGAAACCTGTTGCTGAGGCTCTTTTAGCAAAAAACATTTCTAGTATTACTGATCAACGTGGTTTGATGTTTCGTAAATTTGCAGATCAAACTAAAAGTGACAAACGTGCTCTCGCAGCTTGTGTCATTACATCAAAACAGGAATTAACAGCATCAGAGGTTTATAAAATTAAACAACCTGCACTCGTTGCCGTTGGTTCATTAGATGAGATTGGCGGTGAGGCAGAACCACTGGCAGCTTTATTGCCTCGTGGTGAATCGCTCATTATTCCTAATCGAGATCATATGCTTGCCGTGGGAGATAAAGTCTACAAGAAAGGTGTTATCGATTTTCTTTCTCGTTATCCTATTGTTTGAAAATTACTTATATTTTAAAGGGCTCATAAAGAAATTTAATGTTTCTTATTTTGGGTAAGATAAAAAATTTATTTAGAATTTTAGATATGGTGGCGTAAATTTAATATAGAAGTTGAAGGAGAGGCAGCGATAAAATTTTAATAAGCTTATTTTTTATAAGAACGGTTCTCTTGCATATGTTAGTTAGTGTATTCTGCGCAAGTGATTAAAAAAAGATTGTTTTCAATTATCCAATAAGATTTTATGATAAATAAAATAGCTGTGGTAGAGACCAATATTTTTGTTTTATATAATTTTATTTTAGATAAAAATTATAGCAATTGATATTCGAAGTTTTTACCAAAACATGCTTATGAGTACGAAAGCTAAAAATGGGGATAAAAATATTAAAAATTTATGATTTGCTACCCATTTTTTTTATTTTAAAATCTATATGGGAATAGTCAAATATTATGGACTTTTTAGTAAAGGGCATTCAACGAAAGTGTGAAGATAATTCTGCTTTGAATATAGGTCATATAATCGAAAAGTGAGAATGTTGACTATCTTTACAAAATACGTAGGAGTGGCTTATTTGTTTGCCGACGAGAAATTTAATTTAATAATCTCAAAAAATAGGAGAGCATGGTGAATGCTGATGAAATAAAAAAACTTGATAGTTATTTTAAAAACACATTCCAAAACTCAGCATTGCAGGTAAAAGCACGGCTTAAAAAGGATGATTCTTGTGAAGTTTATATTGGGAATGAGTTTTTAGGCGTTATCTATCGAGATGAAGATGAAGATGAGTTATCATACAATTTTTCAATGGCCATATTAGATATTGATTTAGGACATTGATATATTATGGAATAATTGAATAAAATTTTCCTTTATCCAGCAGTTTCATATGAGTTTTAATGCTTTAAAGCTCGTATGGCTGTTACGTCCAATGATAAGGTGGTCATGAACAGTAATTCCTAGCGCATTAGCTGCATCTTTAAGTCTATGTGTCATCGATATATCTGCATGAGAAGGTGAGGCGTCACCAGAGGGGTGATTATGAACTAAAATAAGTCCTGATGCAGATAGTTCTAAAGCCCGAGAAATTACTTCACGAGGATAAACAGGAGTATGATCAATGGTGCCAGTTTGTTGTATTTCATCAGAAAGTAAACCATTTTTCTTATCAAGAAATAAGACACGAAATTGTTCACGTGTTTCGTGAGCCATAACAGCTTTACAGTAGGCTAATACTTTATCCCATGATGAAAAAATATCGCGTTTAAATAATTCTGCGCGAGCAAGACGTCCAGCAACATCTGAAATAATTTTTAAATCAAGTGCAGTTGCTGGACCACATCCATGAACTTCTTGAAGTCGATGAATATCAGCACACAATACGTCAGCTAATGAGCCAAAATGTGCTATTAAATTTTTCGCTATTGGCTTTGTATTCGCTCGAGGGATAGTACGAAAAAGCAACAACTCAAGATATTCATAATCTTCAATTGCGTCTCCTTTTGTCTTTAAATAACGTTTACGAAGACGTTCACGATGTCCTTGATAATGATCGAGTGTTTGTGATTTTTTTTGAGGTTTTTCACTTTTCTTCTCTATGGTTGGAGTAGATGGAGAATTTGATGTCACTGCAAAGTGATTACTTTGTTTGTCTCCCTTTTGATTTAATTTTTTAGCCATGACATTTCTATATTTATTTAGGCATATGAATTTGGAATATAAAAAATGTTTTTAGGAGATTTAGTAAATATTTCGCATCCTTCATTTGTTACACCAATTGTATGTTCATACTGTGCGGTAAGAGATCGATCACGTGTAACTGCAGTCCAGCCATCAGATAAAATCTTTACTTGTGGTTTACCAAGATTGACCATGGGCTCAATTGTAAACATCATACCTGGCTTAAGTTCTATTCCTTCTTTAGGGGTTCCATAATGTAAAATATTAGGTGCATCGTGAAAAAGTTGACCAATCCCATGTCCACAAAAATCTCTCACAATTGAGCACCGCTCAGATTCTGCATAGTGTTGAATAGCTGCACCAATATCACCTGTTGTGGCTCCTGGTTTGACCGCGGCAATTCCTTTCATAAGACTTTCATGTGTTATTTTTAGTAAGCGTTCTGCTGCACGTCTAATTTTTCCAACGGGATACATGCGGCTTGAATCTCCATGCCAACCGTCGAGAATAAAAGTGACATCAACATTAACAATATCACCTTCCTGCAAAGGCCTTTTATTAGGAATACCATGGCAAACAACGTGATTGATGGATGTACAACATGAGTGGCTATATCCATGATAATTCAAGTCAGCAGGGAGAGCTCCTTGCTCTGCGCCAAAAGTAAACACAAAATCATCAATTTCTTGTGTGGTAACTCCAGGCTTAATAATATCGATAAGTGCATCAAGGCATTCAGCAGCAATACGACCAACTTCACGCATTTTAACAAAAGCGTGGTCATCAAAAATGCGGATTTGCCCATTAGATTTTAAGGGTATTTTATTATATTCAATATAATCAACCATTGTTTTTTCTATTTTCTATTTCTACTCTATGAATCGGAAAGATACCTTCTGTACTTACGTGACATTTTACAGCATAAAATTCTACCCCCGATTTTAGCGCTAAATCAAATTTACATCCATAGATAGGATCAAGATCATAACAAACTTTAAAAGCTGAACAATCTTCCCGTTGAATCACATAAAGCATAGCGGCTCGTTTTCCTTGTTGCACGATTTTTATGAGTTCATCAAGATGACGTGTGCCGCGTTTTGTTTCGGTATCAGGAAACTCCGCTAATCCTTTTTGACGCATGAAGTGAACATTTTTAACTTCTAAATAACAGTCAGGGAGGATATTATCACGTAGGAGAAAGTCAATACGTGATTGTGTCCCATAGTATTGTTCTTTCAGAATTGTTGTATATTCGCTTAATTCTGGCAATAAGTTATTTTGAATTGCTTCTAATGCAAGTTTGTTGGGCAAAGTCGTATTGATACCAACCAAGGTATTATTTGCTTCAACAATTTCTAATTGATACGCGTATTTTCGTTTAGAATTGTTGTTATATGAAAGCCAAATATTAGAATTGGGGGTTGTTAATCCAAGCATTGATCCTGTATTAGGGACTGAAACGGTAAAAACGCGTTGATCATCCCATTTAACATCGGCAAGAAAGCGTTTATAACGACGAACAAGTTGTGCAGGAAAGAGTTTTGGAACAAAAAGCATATTCTTTTTTAGAATGTATGTTTTAATAATTCAACTCGAAGTATAATCCGTAATTGTTATGACGTGTCAAGCAAGGCTGTATTGATGCAAAAGATACTACTATAATTTACATTAAGCGCTATAAAAACAGAATTTATTTTTGTTTTCATAATCTACTGTTAAAGTTTTTTAGGCCATTTAAAATTCTTTTAAAGTTGTTAGTTAATTCGTAAATTTTGAATAAAAAGGTTATTTTTTAGAGAATTTTTTTGAGAAAGTTGCTTTAAAAAAAATAGCGATAAGAGCCGTAAATGATAAAATTAGGTAAAATTGATGGCTGGAACAAATAGGAATCGTAAAAATTTAATAAACGGTCCAATTATCATTTTAGTTGAGCCGCAGTTACCAGAAAATATTGGTATGGTGGCAAGGGCAATGGCAAATTTTGGACTCTCTAAGCTTCGATTAGTTAAGCCTCGCGAAGCATTTCCCAATGAAAAAGCCAGAGCTGCAGCGAGTAAAGCAGATCATGTCATTAATAACGCAGTAATTTTTGATACGTTACATGACGCTATTGCAGATTTGCACTATGTTTTTGCTACAACAGCACGTGAAAGATGTGGTTTTAAAACTGTAAAAAGTGCTGTTGAAGCAGCGAATATATTGCGTCAGCGTGAAAATATTGGACATAAAACAGGTATTTTATTTGGAAGAGAAAGGTGGGGACTAGAAAATGAAGAAATCAGTCTTGTTGATGAAATCATCACTTTTCCAGTGAATCCTGCTTTTGCATCACTTAATATTGCACAAGCAGTTTTACTTATGTCTTACGAGTGGATGAAGTCAGGTCTGCAGGATGCGAGCGATACAGCTTTTCGTGCGGTAGAGATGGAGCCAGCTAACAAAGCAACGTTTCATGGTTTTCTATCTCAACTAGAGAGTGCTTTGGATGTTCGCGGATATTTTAGACCTCAAGAACGCAAAGAGGTAATGCTTGCAAATATGCGCTCTGTTTTTACACGCGCTAATTTTAGTGAATCTGAGGTTCGTTTGCTACGGGGAATTATATCTTCATTGGATCATTTTTCGCCTAAATTTCCACGAGGGAGCGGTGCGCCTGTAGGTCGTGATCGTAAAAAGATTAAGGTAGGTATGAATACTGATGATTGAACAACCTCTTCTTTTTTTTGATAGTGGAATTGGTGGCTTAACAGTGCTGAGAGAAGTGCGCGTTCTTATTCCTGAAGCTCAATTTATTTATGTGGCAGATGATGCAGGGTTTCCTTATGGAAATTGGGAAGAAAATATTTTGAAGAAACGCATTTTAAGGATTTTTACAAATCTTTTAACACTTTACAATCCCGCTTTATGTGTGGTTGCTTGTAATACTGCTTCTACACTAATGATGGCAGATTTACGGCAAAAATTCCCTCATATTTTTTTTGTAGGAACAGTTCCTGCAATAAAATTAGCGGCTAAACAGACAAAATCTGGTTTGATTTCAGTGTTAGCTACTCCTGGAACAGTTCAGCGTGCATATACACATGAATTAATCAATTCTTTTGCTGGGCAGTGCCATGTTCAGCTTGTTGGAAGTGAAAAACTTGCTGCATTTGCTGAAAATTACGTACGTGGACAACCTGTTGATTCTGAAGAATTACGCTATGAAATCTCTCCGTGCTTTGTTGAGAAAAACGGCAAATATACTGATATTATTGTTTTAGCTTGTACGCATTATCCTTTTTTGATTCACTTATTTCGTGAACAGGCTTTATGGTCAGTTGAGTGGATTGATGCTGCAAAAGCCATAGCTAAATATACTAGATCGTTATTGCCGAGAAGAACACATCATAAAAATATAAAAAAAAATAAAGATTTTGCGTTATTTACATCGCAAAATATAACCTCTTCTACTGAGCGTTTATTACAAGAATTTGGCTTAAATATAATGAAAGGAGTTGACTTTGGGGTATAAGATCAATAAGGCTGTTTCAGCTTTTTCTTTTAGGAAAATGGCGTTAATTGACGTGTCCCGTGGATAACTTTGCAAATTATTTGTTAAGCTATCCTGTCAGTCTTTATATTTGAAGGCAGAGGAGGGCGCGTTTCCTTGAACTTTTATTAGAGTCTTGTAATTTATTTTAAAGGAAATGCGATGAGTAAACGCGAAACGACAAAGTATAAAATTGATCGCCGTATGGGAGAAAATATTTGGGGTCGTCCGAAGTCTCCCGTTAATCGTAGGGATTATGGTCCAGGTCAGCATGGCCAACGCCGCAAAGGGAAGCTTTCTGATTATGGTGTGCAATTGCGTGCTAAGCAGAAGTTAAAAGGGTTTTACGGTGATATCTCAGAAAAACAGTTCCGTAAGACGTATGAAGAAGCAGCTCGTCGGCGTGGTGATACTGGTGAAAACTTTATCGGTCTTTTAGAATCGCGTTTAGATGCTGTGGTTTACCGCGCAAAATTCGTGCCTACGATTTTTGCCTCTCGTCAGTTCATCAATCATGGTCACGTTAATGTAAATGGTCGACGTACAAATATTCAATCATATCGCTGTAAGCCAGGTGATGTTATTGAGGTTCGTGAAAAGTCAAAACAACTTGTTTTAGTTTTGGAATCTGTGCAATTGGCAGAACGTGATGTGCCGGAATACATTGAAGCAGATCATAAACAGATGAAAGCAACATTTGCGCGTATTCCTGCTTTTGCAGATGTTCCTTATGCTGTGCAAATGGAGCCTAATTTGGTTGTTGAATTTTATTCTCGGTAAATTTCTAGAAGGAGCTATTGCTCTTTCAAGTTTGCTATATGCTCAAAAATATTATGTTACTTTATTGTTGCTGAAGTTAGCAAATAATTTATGTAAATCGGAGCTATATCAAGTTTATTGTTATGTTTTATAGCAAGAAATTTTGGTATAGCTTTGTTTTTAGTTTGCGTATCTAATTTATAGATTAAATGGTGTCAGTTTAAGCTGCGTTATATCTGTTGTTGTCTATGTTACTGTTGTAGGACGAACTGTTATATTATGCAGGATTTATGGTCTTATGGATAATACTTTAGTCAAGTATCAGACTTTAGAAAAAAATAGAGATAAAACTGATTCTTGTGCAGTGGAAATTGATGACTGTCATCCAATATTTCGGGCTGCACCTTCGACTGTAGAATTTAATAAATTACGCAAACGGCTTTTGCGCCATATGCGGCAGGCGTTTGATGATTTTTCTATGCTCTCTTCAGGAAAAAAATGGCTTGTTGCTTTATCTGGCGGAAAAGATTCTTACGGTTTACTAGCGCTTCTTCTAGATTTAAAATGGCGTGGTCTTTTACCTGTTGAAATTTTGGCTTGCAATCTTGATCAAGGGCAACCAGGCTTTCCAAAGCATATTCTTCCAGACTTTTTAAACTCTTATCAAATTCCGCATCGTATTGAATATCAGGATACTTACTCAGTTGTTACAGATAAATTAGCACATACGCAAACATATTGCTCGCTTTGTTCTCGGCTGCGACGCGGTAATTTATATCGTATCGCGCGTGAAGAGGGGTGTTCTGCATTAGTTCTTGGGCATCATCGTGATGATGTCTTAGAAACGTTTTTTATGAATTTATTTCATGGTGGCAGATTAGCAGCCATGCCTGGGAAGCTTATAAACGATGAAGGAGATCTTTTTGTTTTGCGCCCTCTTGTTTACGCTTCTGAGGAAGATATGGAGAAATTTTCTCAGGCAATGCGATTTCCTATTATTCCTTGTAATCTTTGCGGTAGTCAGGATGGTTTACAACGCAATGCAATGAAAGAAATGTTGAGAGATATTGAAAACAAAATGCCAGGGCGTAAAGATACCATGATTCGCGCTTTGACAAACGTGCGTCCAAGTCACTTGCTTGATAAAAAAATTTTTGATTTTAAAAATTTATTATAAGTATTAGACGCTAATAAAGATAAGTCTAAGCTTTTTTATAACTTTGAATTTACGGTTCCATAGACCATAAGCATTTGATTATTCAATTTTAACAGTGATAAAATGACCTCTACATAGAATGATTGTTGTGGTAATAAATGCATAACATCATTTACCTTTGAAGAATCATATTATCTGCAGTTTTTAGCTGTTTTGTTTTCATTTTCATTAATAAAAAACTGGAGTTTTTTTCAATTATTTTCTCTCAATATGCGAGAAATGTGTTTAAATCTCCATTAGCTTTTCTGGGAAAATCAGCAATAAATGTTAATCGCAAAGTGAGCCTTAAAAAAATATTTATTATTTTTTTTATATTATACAAATCGGGATTCTTTATATTATGTGAAATAGTTGGTGGATGCATGCTGAAAAGGAGTATTTAAATTAAGCAAACACTTTATAAGCTCAATAGATTTACCAACCTGAAAAATCAGGGGAAAAAATAACGCATGCATACCGAAATACCTCCTATTGCCTAGTTTGCGAAAAAGGTTGATTTTTTATACGATTTTTTTAAAGATTTTCGAGATATCTAATATTAATGCTATAAGCACTTGTATTATATAAAATAACCAAAATTTCTTTTTTAGTACAAGTTTTTTAGATTTATCAATAACATCACTGATAAGACGGAAATAAGATTATTGCGCAAGATAGTAATACAAAAACTCCATTCATTATAACATCTTTCAGAAATTTTTAAATAAGCATATAATGGTGAGGTATTAAACAAAATAATTTATGGAGGAGCTAAATCGATAAAATTTTTATGAGATAGAGGAATTATTGTATGAATTGTTTGTATAATGCCTTTATAGACTTCCAGTTATGTAACAACAGATACATTGAGATATGTTCAGAGAATGGTGTTAGGGGCAACATCAAAATATCTAGTTACAATAATTTTCTAAAATATTACAAATGCTTTTGAAAATATGAAAAAAAGAAAAATGATAAGAGATGCTGTAATGATAATTACTGCAATTTTATGACAATTGAGTATTATTTATTATTTTTATTTTATTATTAATTACAAAAAACATCTTTTATTTTTATACATACAAAATATATTTTATATAGTTTTATTTTACTTTTTGTTACGTTATTTTGTTAAAAAATATAGTATAATCTGTACAAAAATACTGAATAATTTTTAATTCGTATATATTGAATACGTTGAAAGTTTTTTAATATTTGCGAATAAGTCCGATTAGTTTTCCTTGTATCTCTACACACTTAGATCTGTATATGCGTGTTTCGTAGAGAGGATTTGCAGCTTCTAATGCAATAGAAGCTCCTTTGCGTCGATAACGTTTTAAGGTTGCCTCTTTTTTATCAATGAATGCAATAACAATTTCACCTGACATTGCTGTATTTTGCTGCTTAACAATTATCGTATCTTTGTCAAAAATACCAGCATCAATCATAGAATCATCTTTCACTTCTAAAGCATAGTATTCACCTACGCTCAACATATCTTGTGGCAAAGAAAGTGTATCTGTTTGTTGCAGTATAGAGGAAATAGGGACACTTGTAGCAATGCGTCCCATAATGGGTATAATAATATTTTTTTTATCTTCTTCATCAAAATTATCTAGACCAAAATTTTTCAATATCTTTCTTTTATTTTTTTCTATTACAGTAGGAGAAATTTTACGAGCTGAAGAAAGATTAAATGTTATTTTACTGGGGAGTCGGATAATTTCCATTGCACGAGCACGATTATGCAGACGGCGTATAAACCCTCGTTCTTCTAAGGTTGTAACAAGTCTATGAATGCCAGATTTTGAAGCAAGTTCCAATGCCGTTTTCATTTCATCAAATGACGGAGAAGTACCAGTTTCTTTTATATGATTGTGAATGAATAAGAGTAGTTCATATTGTTTACATGTCAGCATTCAATAATCCAATCAAAAAAGAGGCAAATAGACAATAAAACATATTTATATTGTAATTTTTTTACATTTTTTTGTAAATTAAATTAAAAATATTTGCTTTATATTTTAATTTAAAAAGTAAAAAATATATATAATATTTATTATTTGTAATATATTTTATAATATTATATTAATATAAACTTTATAATTATTTATTTTAAATAATTATTTAAAATTTTATAAATATTCATTTATTAAATTTATTTAATAAAATATTATTAAATTAATATTTTATAATATAATACTTTATTGATGAATTTTTTATCATTTATTTATAATATTATTT
>NZ_JBAFWY010000011.1:0-37159 GCF_036576165.1 Bartonella rhinolophi | reverse complement strand
ATATAAATAAAATTACATACAATTTTTTATGATAAATTTTATGAAGTAATTAAAGCTCATAAAATTAAAGTTTTTCATAATAACATAATATTTAACAACAGTGCATTATTCTTATAAACACTGAGATATGCAATTGTTCCCACAACGCTAAAAAGCAAAAATAAACCGTATATTGGAAGCTAATTATAAAACAGCATATATTATTGAGATAATTTAAAAGGGCATTAAAATTTTCTGACGTGCATAAAGATGACTTCAACACCCTACAACAAACTTTATTTAACCGTTTTTGAAAGCAGAAGCAATCCGGATCCCTAAATCATGCAATTGTGTAACAGAAACATCAGATGGAGCATTCATCAAAAGATCAAGCGCTTGCTGATTCATAGGGAATAAGGCAACCTCACGCAAATTTTTTACACCTTGCAAAAGCATAATAATACGATCAACACCAGCTGCCATACCACCATGCGGAGGAGCTCCATAATGAAATGCACGATAAAGACTTCCAAAACGATCTTCTACCACTTCCTTAGAAAGACCAACAAGATTAAAAACCTTAAGCATCATTTCTGGAGAATGATTACGAATTCCACCTGATGCAATCTCATAGCCATTGCAAACAAGATCATATTGAAAAGCTTTAAGAGTAAGAGGATCTTGACAATCAAGAGCATCGTTCCCTCCCTGTGGCATAGAAAAGGGATTATGCGCAAAATCAAGTTTTTTCTCATCCTCATTCCATTCAAAAAATGGAAAATCGACAATCCAAGCTAAAGAAAAACATTCCCGATCAACAAGATCTAATTCTTCTCCTATCCTTGTACGTGCTGCCCCTGCAAAAGATAAAAATTTCTTCGGATCTCCTGCAACAAAAAAACAAGCATCACCACTTTCAAGACCAAGTTGCACACGGATAGCTTCAGTCCTTTGTCCACCAATATTTTTTGCAATAGGACCTGCTCCTTCAAACTTTCCCTCTTCTTCACGCCAAAAAATATAACCAAGCCCTGCTTGTCCTTCACTTTGCGCCCATACATTCATACGATCACAAAAAGCACGACTTCCACCCGTTTTAGCTGGAATAGCCCATACTTGTGCACTCTTATCATTAGCCAAAATCTGAGCAAAAACTTTAAAACCAGAATCATAAAAATGCTGAGAGACATCTTCCATTACAATAGGATTACGCAAATCAGGTTTATCAGAGCCATATTTTCGCATTGCTTCATCATAAGAAATACGAGGAAAGCTTTGTGTTACAGGTTTCCCATTTGCAAACTCTTCAAAAATAGAACGCATAATGGGTTCCATTGTTACAAAAATATCTTCTTGTTCAACAAAACTCATTTCAACATCTAATTGATAAAATTCACCTGGAAGACGATCTGCTCGTGGATCTTCATCTCTAAAGCATGGAGCAATTTGAAAATAACGATCAAAACCCGACATCATTAACAATTGTTTATACTGCTGAGGCGCTTGCGGTAATGCGTAAAATTTTCCCTGATGAATCCGGCTTGGAATCAAAAAATCACGTGCACCTTCTGGTGATGACGCTGTCAAAATTGGTGTAGTAAATTCTGTAAAACCATTATCTTGCATATACCGTCTCATGGCAGCAACAATTTCAGTGCGACGCATTATATTTTTGTGCATAGTTTCCCGACGCAAATCAAGAAAACGATATTTCAACCGAATATCCTCTGGATAATCAGGTTCGCCAAAAACAGGGAGAGGCAGCTCATCAGATTTTGAAAGAATTTCCACTTCTTTCAAAAAAATTTCAATTTCTCCTGTCGGAAGAGCTGTATTAATAACCTCATCAGAACGTGCACACACTTCCCCATCCACACGGATGACCCACTCAGAACGCACTTTCTCAATAACTTTAAAAGCTGGTGAAGTTGGATCAGCAACGATTTGCGTGATCCCAAAATGATCACGTAAATCTATAAAAAGGATTCCGCCATGATCGCGAACACGATGAACCCACCCTGAAAGACGAACTTGTGTTCCTACATCACATTTACGAAGAGCCGCGCAATTATGACTGCGATAACGGTGCATATTTTTTTCCTTTGATTATAACATTCCACATGCGCTACAAACGTTTTTCGCAGCTATTTGTCAAGATATGATAACAAAGATAAAAAAAATACCATAAAAAGACAAATTTAATTTCTCTAATTATAATAGAAATAGAATGATGAAACTTATTACACAAACAAAAGACCTTGAAATTGCTATTGCCACTTTACGTAATTCTGATTTTGTAACAGTAGATACCGAATTTATCCGAGAAACAACTTTTTGGCCTCAACTGTGTTTAATCCAGCTGGCATCACCAGATATTACAATGTTAATTGATCCAATGTCACACGATATTGATTTACAATTATTTTTTGATCTAATGGTTGATAAAAAAGTTGTCAAAGTTTTTCATGCTGCACGTCAAGATATAGAAATTATTTATCACCTTGGAGGCATCATTCCCTCTCCTCTTTTCGACACGCAGATAGCAGGATCAATTTGCGGATTCGGTGATTCTATCTCTTATGATCAAATTGTACACCGCTGTACAGGAAATCGTCTTGATAAATCATCCCGTTTTACAGACTGGAGCTGCCGCCCCCTTTCTGAAAAACAACTGCTCTATGCACTTGCCGATGTAACCTATCTAAGAGATGTTTATCTTTTATTGAAAAGCCAATTAGAAAAAAATAACCGCACACACTGGATGGATGATGAAATAAGAATATTATCGACACCCACAACTTATGATGTGCCAGAAGAGGAAGCATGGAAAAAAGTAAAAGGAAAAGTTAAAAAACCTCGTGAGCTTGCCGTTTTACAAAAAATAGCAGCTTGGCGTGAACGTGAAGCACGAAGATATAATATTCCACGTCGCCATATCATGAAAGATGAATGCCTTATTGAAATCGCGACCCAACAACCGAAAGATGAATTCGCATTAAAATCTTTGCGCAGTCTTAATAAAAACTGGGATAAACGATCAATTGCGCAAACATTACTCAAAGCTGTTCATGAAGGCTTAGAGATCGATATTACAACTTTACCAACCCTTCCCAAATATAATCCCATGAATGATACAACAACTGTTGTAATAGATCTTCTTAAAGTATTATTAAAACTCGTTGCAAATGAAAACGGCATTGCACCAAAAATTATTGCAACTTCCAACGATTTAGAAAAAATCGCAAATGGTAGTGTAAAACAAAATATCCCTGCTATGAATGGTTGGCGCTATGAAATATTTGGTCAAAAAGCGGAAAAAATGCTAAAGGGTCAGATAGGACTATACTTTAAAAATGGAAAAATAAACACCAAACAGCTTTAATTTACAAAGAACATTTTAATTCTTTTACTCTGAAATTAACATGATGAAAATATTTTAAATAGAACCATTCTTTTATTTAATATAAAAATGAGTGGCACTTAAAAAAGCAATTTTTTTTCAATTTTACCTAAAAAGTGAGTTAAATTTGTTAAAAAAAACGTAAAAGAATTTTAAAAAATCCTTGGATATTCTTATGTTGCTCATTTTACTGTATCAACTTAAGAGTAG
The DNA here is from genome assembly GCF_036576165.1 of Bartonella rhinolophi. NCBI lineage: Bacteria > Pseudomonadati > Pseudomonadota > Alphaproteobacteria > Hyphomicrobiales > Bartonellaceae > Bartonella > Bartonella rhinolophi. The sequence continues at coordinate 33,570 of NZ_JBAFWY010000011.1, read as the reverse complement.
CATTTTATAACCAGTACAAAATGTATTGAGAAATATCAGTTATAATTTTGAAATTTAATATGTAATCAAGGCGTATTTAAGAAAAATAATCAAAGTATTAATTAAGTATAATTACATATTTAATAAATATAGATAAAAACAAAATTTTAATTTAAAAATATAAATTTTTCTATTTATATAATAATGTATTAAAATATATAATAATATGAATATAATACAATCCCTATAACTTAGAAACAAAAAATTAGCAAATTTCAAAAGTAAGAGGTAAGTTTATTATTTGTGACAATTGCTTTAATCGCTCGCAGGGACGTTCTCCTATTAAATCAGCATAGCGCACTGGAACATGCAGTATAACATGATCTGATCTTTTATGCCAAAAAAAGTTAGGTAAGACTCCTGCAATAGAAGCGCTAAAAAGATTAGCAATACGCATAATCCCACCAAGAATGCGTGCTTTCTCAATTATGTTTCTTGTTGCCAATTGGAAAATTTCTGGTGCTTCTTCGTCAGCCTGCAAACCTGTATTACGAAAAAAAACAGCCAGTGCAGCATAAACACGTCCTTCATGAGAAATTCCTGGATAAGATCCTAATGCTATCTGATTAGCCGCTTCACTACCTCGATAATCTGGATGTATACGCCAACCAATATCAGCAAGAAGACAAGCAGCTTTACGGTAACGACATTCACTTTCAGTCTCCGAAATTCCAAAAGCTTCAAACGCATTGGTAGTAAAATCAATAAGTTCTTCCGCTTGCTTTGGTGAACGCGCCCGCAGAGTAGCCATTTCCATACATGCCGCAATTAAAGAATCTGATCTACGAACTTCTTGCGACAATCGTGAATAAAGAAAACCTTCACGTACCCCAGCACCAGAAAAGATTATTTTTTCAAAACCCATACATTGAATAAGTTTAATAAGAATGATTGCTCCATAAGACAAAAGCTGACGGCGGTTTTTTGAAATAGCCGAAATCCCCTTCATATTATCAATACTACCACCCGCTACAAGACGTAAAAAATTCTCCATCTCAACTGCATCAACTTCGTAGCCATGCATAACAGGCAGCTGGTAATGTTTTGTGACCATATGGAGTTTTGCCAAATTCCGCCAAGTTCCTCCTACTGCATAAAAATAACGTGCCATACCTTTACGCACAATGGGTGATTGACAAAGCTGCTCATGTACAATTTTTTCTGCCACAGCAATATCATCATTTGACATATACTGTAGCCATAAACCACCTAATGGCAGAGTTATCCCCTCACCTACATCAGAATCATAAATATCAATAAGTTCAAGACTTCCACCACCAAGATCACCAGAAATGCCCTTTGGTTGGTAAAAGGTAGAAATGACCCCATACGCTGAATAAACCGCCTCTTCAGCTCCTGACAGAAGATATATTTTATTTTGCAAAATATTTTCAGCACGTCGAATAAACGATAATCCGTTTTTCGCCTCCCGCACTGCAGCTGTGGCTAAAGTATAAACCTCATCTGCTCCTAATTGTCGACAAAGCGCACGAAACCGTTTCAGTGTTCGCAATGCCATTTCGATCGATTTTTCTTCTAAAAATCCAGTTTTTGCAACACCTTGACCAAGGCCACAGAGAATTTTTTCATTAAATAAAACTGTTGGTGAACGAACAAGACCTTCATAAACAACAAGCCGAACCGAATTTGACCCCACATCAACAACAGCGACAGGTTTACGCCCTTTTAGCCGACCTTGAGCATTTATATATGTCATTGGATTTCAGTCTTTACGCATTTCGGCACACTGCCTATGCAACGCAACCAAATGCGAAGCAGAAGACTCAAAGTTTTTTTCCCACCCCGAAAGACCTGCGTTAGTCATAAAGTACTCCTGCGCATTAAACAGACTTTCATCTCTTTGCGGTGTTATATGTTTCGACGTTCCATTATTTAGTATATCAAAGCTTTGTTGATTATCAATAATATTAGCCAACATAATTTGTAAAAGAATCTGCTGACGAACTGTCTTATTAAAAATTGGAACCAATATCTCAATGCGATGATCAAGGTTACGAGGCATCATATCAGCAGATCCCAAATAAACAAGCGCATTCTCACTTGGTAAATCTTCACCATTCCCAAAACAAAAAACGCGACTATGCTCAAGAAATCGCCCTACGATTGATTTTGCGCGAATATTCTCTGAAATCCCTGGAATACCAGGACGCAAACAACATATACCACGCACAATTAGATCAATCTGCACACCCACTTGACTAGCACGATATAAAGCATCAATAATTTCAGGATCAACCAATGAGTTCACTTTCATCCAAATAGCGGCAAATTGTCCTTGTTGCGCATTAGCAATTTCTCCTTCAATATGCTCAAGAATACGGTTCCGCAACGTTAAAGGCGAAAATGCAATCTTCATTAATTCATTCGGACGCTCATATTTAGCAATATAATTGAAAAGTAATGCAACATCATGGCCAATATCATCATCAGTTGTAAAAAAAGAAAGATCAGTATAGACTTTGGCATTAACGGGGTGATAATTACCAGTCCCAAGATGAACATAAGAACGATAACGTCTCCCCTCACGCCTCACAACAAGTGACATCTTGGCATGTGTTTTTAATGCAATAAAACCAAAAAAGACTTGAACACCTGCACGTTCAAGGTCGCGTGCCCAACGAATATTAGCCTCTTCATCAAAACGCGCTTTAAGTTCTACTAAAGCGGTCACCGATTTTCCTTGTTCTGCAGCATTAATCAAAGCGCTAACAATCGGACTATCATTTGATGTGCGATAAAGAGTTTGTTTAATTTCAACAACATCAGGATCGCAAGCAGCCTGATGTAAAAACTGTACGACAACATCAAATGATTCATAAGGATGATGAATCACAATATCTTTTTTACGAATAGCCGCAAAACAATCACCATTATGCTTACGAATACACTCAGGAAAACGAGGATTATAAGGGACAAATTTTAAATCATTGCGTGGAATAGAAACGATCTCTGACACCATATTAAGCGCCAATAATCCATTTAAAACACTTATATAATTATCAGGAACAGCGAGTCTATTTGTTATAAATTGACGTAATTTTTCAGGCATTTTCGTATCAAATTCAATTCGAATAACCTGTCCACGACGACGCCTTTTAAGAGCAGTTTCAAAAAAGCGAACAAGATCTTCAGCCTCTTCTTCTATCTCAATATCGCTATCACGAATAACTCTAAATATTCCAAATCCATTGATATCATAAGTAGGAAACAAGTAATGGATAAAAAGATTCATAATATCTTCAAGTGCAATAAAACGAAAACTATTGCCTTTTTGAGGAAGAAGAATAAAACGCTTCAAAGTAGCTGGAACACGCAACAACATTACCATAGGATATTGATCATCACGCCGTAATAAATGAACTGCAACCGCAAGGCTTAAGTTAGGAATAAATGGAAAAGAGTGAGAATTTTCAAGAGACAAGGGTTTTAAAATGGGAGAGATTGTATTAAGAAAATACTCTTCAAGCCATAATTTTTCAACTTCAGAGAGCTCATGATGGTCTATGATTTCAATATTATTCTGTTTTAATTCACGCCATAATATACGTAATCTTTGCTGTTGATTATTCTGCAAGTGCGCAATCTCAGAGAGAACAAAATCCAATTGCTCCTGCGGTGTGCGCCCATCTGCACTACACTCTACAATGCCAGCGCGAATCTGAGAAACAAGCCCAGCAACACGAACCATAAAAAATTCATCAAGATTAGTTGCTGAAATTGAAAGAAATCGTACCCGTTCTAACAAAGGATATTTTAGATTAGCAGCTTGCATCAACACGCGATTATTAAATTGTAGCCATGAAAATTCTCGATTAATAAACCGTGCTGAATTTTCCATAGTTATATCTCGCATAGGAATCTGACTTGCCACCCTCTGTTCCATAATTTTAGCCAATCTTCCTTCATACTTTCAGCAATTCTTATGGATAAATATCCCACATAACGCTTTACGATCTCTTACCGTAACCATATATTAAAGCCCAGTTTTCCCCATATGATTTATATTGGAGACTTTAAAAGTCAGAATATTACTCCCATTCGCAAATTGTTATAAAAAGCACCTTGCATTATAATAAGCTTTATTACAAACTAATGAATGTAAAAATATAAATCATGCCTTATCCGACAATTTATCTGGAGTTTGTACACCATGGCTGATCATAAAATTTCCTATTTTCAAAATGACTTGGGATATAAAACAATCGAAATTGGTGTAAAAGAGTTTATGTGTGTAGGTGCCACACAACCATTTGACCATCCTCATATTTTTATTGACATGGGATCTGCCGATGAAAAAATTTGCCCTTATTGCTCAACACTTTATCGCTATAATCCCTCATTAATGTACAATCAAACCAAGCCAACAGGCTGCCTATATCATCCCGAAAATTTGCCATAATGCATTCTCTGTTTTTTCAATATGAAATAACCAATGGATCAATCACCAATAATTATAGGAGCAGGTATTGCTGGCTTAAGCTCTGCTTTGGCACTTGCTCATAAAGGTATTGCAAGCACTGTTATCGAAAAATGTCAACAATTCGATCTTGTGGGGGCTGGTATTCAGCTCACCCCTAATGCAACATGTATTCTTGCTCGTTGGAGAGTTCTTAACGAACTCATCGAAGTGGGAACAACACCACACTTTCTTGAAATAAGAGATGGGATATCTTTAAAAACGCATCTGCACACTGATCTGATCAGTTTATCAAAAAAAAACTGGAAAGCTCCTTATGTTACAATTCATCGCGCTAACTTACAAAAAGTTTTATACAACAGTGTTATTGAAAATTCTCTTATCAAATACATAGGAGGGGAAACTGTTGTATCGTCTACCCAAACCGCAGCCAGCAGCATTAACGTAAAAACAATAAAAACAAATGCACCATCTAAAACACAACAACACCAGTTTTATTCAACACCCCTCCTTATCGGATGCGACGGAGTGTGGTCGAAACTACGGCAATTGGCTCCTTTTTATGAAAAGGCAGATTTTAGTGGTTTTATTGCTTGGCGTGCAACAACAGAATTTGAAAATTTGCCTAAAAGTTTCCAGTCCTTATTACAAAATGTGAAGACAATTACTGCATGGATAGGCCCCAAAAACCATCTTGTTGTTTATCCTATTCAATCATCAAAAAAAATTTTTAATTTTGTAGCCATTACTCACGGAAAAAATTCAAAAAAAGAGTGGAATCAGAAAGGAGAAAAAGAAAAACTTAAATTTCTTTTTAAAGATTGGAATTGCAAAATTTTGCAAATTTTTGACCATATTGATGAATGGAGCTATTGGCCGCTCTTTCAAATGAAGCATAATCGTTTTTTAGGATTAGAGCGACAAGTATTTGTTGGTGATTGTGCACACGCAGCTCTTCCCTTTGCAGCACAAGGCGCCGCTATGGCAATAGAAGATGCTGCGACATTAGCGGAATCGCTTTCTATTAAAGACCTTTCACTCATTGAGTCTCTTTCACTTTACGAAAAGACACGAAGCCCCCGTATTGCAGCGGTAAAAAAACGTGGAGATTTTAACAGAAGAATCTATCATGCAACGGGCCCCATAGCAATTGCACGTAATTTCATAATGAAAATTCGTACACCAGAAAGTATTATGTCTAGTCTTAATTGGCTCTATATGTATGATGCTATGAACTCGATAAAAAAATGAGATGACAGGATGTATGGCAAAAATTTATAAAACTTAAAACCTAAATGTATTTTGGATACGCATGAGTAAAATAAGCTAAATTTATTTAATTTATTACATGAAAAACTTATCATAACTAGTTTTAAATAAAGGTAAAATCTTTTAAAATTTATAACCCAATTTAAAAACAAAAATCCCACTTAAAATAAACAATAATCTCATAACTATTTAAATCAGTTCCACGTCAACAACACCATGAATTAACTTCATAGCGTCAGCTACACGTAGATTTACCTTGTACCGTTTTGGAAGCATAATTTCGATTTCTCGAAATTTATCCTCTTGAATGAGGACAAGCGCAACCTTTCCATGTCCATTAGAACTTAAATTTTGCTCAATTTGTGAAAGTATATCGGTTGTATTTATAAAGAGGCGCATCATTTTATTTTTATAATACCGTGATGCCTCCTTTTTCAAAGATTGAACCGTCTCAAGTTGCAAACGAACCCCTTCAGCGAAATTTTCTGCATTCACTGTAATGATAAAAGATTCTCCCAGCTCTAGCATATCCTCATAAACTGCAAGCCCCTCGGAAAACACAACTGTCTCGTACTGTCCGCTCGTATCAGAGAACTGAATAATTCCCATTTTTTTACCAGATTTTGTTTTGCGAACTTGCTTTGCTACAACAGTTCCAGCAAGCCGAGCATCAGTTTTTCCTGCTTTGACCGCATGAGCAAAATTAACCCAAGTCTGAACACGTTTTTTAGCAAGAATAGCCTGATACTCATCCAAAGGATGAGCAGAAAAGTAAAAACCTATCACTTGAAATTCTCGATAAAGCTTCTCAGCCAATAACCAAGGAGATGATGGCTTCGATAAGATCAAAGGCTCTTTTAGCCCACCTTGCATCCCAAATATATCAATCTGTCCACTAGAGTTACTATCGAGCGTACGAAGTGCACGTGCCTGAAGAGTTCCAAGACTTTCCAATAAAACCTCACGTGCAATATTAAAACAATCAAATGCACCAGCACAAATCAAACTTTCCATCGCACGTTTATTAACAATACGAGGATCAGTACGCTCACAAAAATCTTCTAGATCCTTAAATTTTTTATCTCCACGGCACTCTGCAATGTGCTGAGCAACCAATTCCCCGACACCTTTAATGGCTGCAAGAGAATAATAAATACAATTTTCACCAACTTTAAAAAAACGATGTGACGTTTGCACGCAAGGTGCAATAACTTCAATACCCAACCTTAATGCCTCACGTCGAAAATCATTTAATTTATCCGTATTCGTCATATCATGCGTCATCGAAGCAGCTAAAAACTCAACTGGATAATGTGCTTTCATATAAGCTGTTTGATAAGAGACAATTGCATAAGCAGCAGCATGTGATTTATTAAAACCGTAATCTGCAAATTTTGCTAAAAGATCAAAAATAACGTCAGCTTGATTCTTATCAACACCACCAGCAACGGCTCCATTCACAAAGCGTGCACGCTGTTTTTGCATTTCATCATGGATCTTCTTTCCCATAGCTCGACGCAATAAATCCGCTTCTCCAAGCGAATAACCAGCAAGCACCTGAGCGATCTGCATCACCTGCTCTTGATACACAATAACGCCTTGTGTCTCTTTAACAAGATGATCTATTTTAGGATGAATAGAAGCAATTTCTTCTTCCCCGTGTTTGCGTGCATTATAAGTCGGAATATTCTCCATAGGACCAGGACGATAAAGTGCAACAAGCGCAATAATGTCTTCAATACGGTCTGGTTTCATCCCAATCAGCGCTTTACGCATACCAGAACTTTCAACTTGAAACACGCCCACTGTTTCACCACGTGCCATCATGGCGTAAGTTGCCTCATCACTCAAAGAAATATGTGACAAATCTATTTTAATGTCCTTTTGCTTAAAAACAAAGTCCACAGCCATTTTTAAAACTGTAAGTGTTTTCAATCCAAGAAAATCAAATTTTACCAACCCAGCCTGTTCAACATATTTCATGTTAAATTGTGTAACAGGCATATCGGAACGAGGATCACGATACATCGGAACAAGCTCTAAAAGCGGGCGATCACCAATAACAATTCCTGCAGCATGGGTTGATGCGTGACGATAAAGCCCTTCCAGCTGAAGTGCTATATCTAATGTGCGTCCGATGATGGGATCTTTTTTCTTTTCTTCCTCAAACTTAGGTTCATCCTTAATAGCATCTGCCAATTTAACCTGAACACCAGGCGCAGCAGGAATTAATTTTGCAAGATAATCCACTTGACGATACGGCACTTCTAAAACACGCCCAACATCACGCAACACTGCACGTGCCTGTAATTTACCAAATGTAATAATTTGAGCTACTTGATCGCGTCCATACTTTTCTTGAACGTAACAAATAACTTCTTCACGTCTCTCTTGACAAAAATCGACATCAAAGTCTGGCATAGAAACACGATCTGGATTAAGAAAACGTTCAAAGAGGAGAGAAAAACGTAATGGATCAACATCAGTAATAGTCAATGCATAAGCAACCAGTGAGCCCGCACCAGATCCTCGCCCTGGACCGACAGGAATATCATGGATTTTTGCCCATTTTATAAAATCTGAAACGATAAGAAAGTAACCAGAAAATTGCATTCGCGTAATAACTGAAATTTCATAATCAAGCCGTTGCTCATAATCTGCGATTGTATATCCTTCAGCCAATCCAATTGTTTCAATCCGCATTTTTAAACCAGCTTTAGCCTGATTTAACAATTCACTATCTTCTGCTTCTAGAGTTAAATTTGAATCCACAGATTGCTCTATAAAACGAGGCAAAATTGGTTTTCGAATTGGTGCAGCAGTATGACAACGCAATGCAATTTCAACACTATTTTCCAAAGCTTCTGGAAGATCAGAAAACAATTCAACCATTTCATCTTGTGATTTCAAATAATGATCTGGTGTTACACGTTTGCGATCTGGATTAGAAACAATTTGTCCTTCTGCAACCGCCATGAGCGCATCATGTGCCTCATACCCTTCCTTATTCAGAAAAAAAGCCTCATTCGTCGCAACAAGAGGAATTTCGTGTGTATAAGCCAACTCTATAAGCGCAGCTTCTACTTTTCGGTCATAAGAGCCATGCCGTTGTAATTCTACATAAAGACGATCATCGAAAATTTTTTTTAAACCAATTAAGCGCTCAACAGCGCGTTCTTTTTTATCTTCTGCCAAAAGAAAATTAATTGAACCTCCCCTACCACCAGTCAAAGCAATTATTCCTTCACTGTGTGACGACAACCAATCAGCTTTGATATGAGGAGGATCAGTATCACTTTTATCAAGATAAGCACGACTAACAAGATGAACCAGATGAGCGTAACCAATTTCGCCAGCAGCAAACAAAACAATAGAGCCAAAATCAGTAGGATAGCGCCATTTTGCTAAACGTGAATTATCATCTTTATTGCCAAAATCAATTGTAAGCTGACAACCTATAATAGGCTGGATACCGTGAGAAAAACAATGCTGCGAAAATTCCAAAGCACCAAATAAATTATTTGTATCTGTAATAGCAACTGCTGGCATATGATCAGAAATTGCATGTTGAATAATTTGTGGGATTTTTAAAGCCCCTTCAAGTAATGAATAAGCTGAATGTACCCGCAAATGAATAAAGCGGGGAAGAGAATTTTTGTCACCTTGTATTTTATCTTTATCTTCTGACACTCTCAACTTTCCACTAAAAAATAAATGCTAATTGCAGCTCTTATCTATTTCGTAACAGAGAGCATTTAAATTCATCGTACTCAATTTATCAATCCAGTCTCTCCTGCATATTTAAAAAACATTACACTTTTGTTTATATTCTATATTAGACTTCCATCAAGAAAATACCTATAATTATAACCAGTAAATTCAAAAAAATAAAAAGAGCTAGGCTAAACTTTTATGTATTCAAATCTTATTAGTCCTCTTTTTTCTTCTATTCATACCCTCCCAGGAATGAGTCAAAAAATATGTGTTTTACTTGCTAAAGTGCTAAACATTAATCTCGCACAACGCGAACCAACCCTTATTGATCTTCTTCAATTCATGCCTTATTCTGTTATAGATCGCAGAATGCGTCCCAGCATTGCTCTTGCACAAGAAGGAATTACCATCACTCTTGAAGTTGTCATTGATCAACACCAACCACCACCAACTGAACGTAAAAAATTACCTTATCGTGTTATCGCTTATGATCAAACAGGGAAGATAAACTTAGTATTTTTTCATGCCCAACCTTTTTGGCTTAAAAAACAACTTCCAGAAGGAAAAAAAATCATTGTATCAGGTAAAGTTGAGCGATTTAACGGACAACTTTCAATGGTACACCCTGACCACATGGCACCAAGTGAGCAATCAAATCAGATGCCACTGATCGAACCCGTCTACCCATCCACTTCTGGACTATCAGCAAAAACACTACGGCGTGCAATAAAAAACGCTCTTGAGCATATTCCTCTTTTACCTGAATGGATAGAGGAAAGCGTCAAAAAGCAGCAAAATTTTCCTTCTTTTTCTGTTGCACTCCATCGCATCCATGCTCCGATAGATCCTGATGATCTCACCTTAGAAAGTGCAGCGCGCAGACGTCTTGCTTATGATGAATTGCTGGCTTGTCAATTAGCTCTCGGTTTGATGCGTTTAAAAACAAAATCTCTTACAGGAATTGCTCGCCCAACAACAAAAACTTATACTAAAAAATTGCTGCAAGTTTTACCCTTTCAATTTACAAATGGACAAACAAAAGCAATACAAGATATTGCTAACGATCTTGCTTCACAAAAACCCATGTTACGACTTCTCCAAGGTGATGTAGGAGCAGGAAAAACTGCAGTTGCATTAATGGCAATAGCACAAGTTGCTGAAAATTTAGGACAATCAGCTTTAATGGCTCCAACGGAGGTTCTTGCTCGACAACATTTTGCTACAATCGCCCCTCTTGCTGAAAAAATCGGATTACAAACAACTCTCTTAACTGGAAGAGAAAAAGGGAAACTGCGTACAAATATTCTGAGGGAAATCTTATCAGGCCAAGCCTCTATTATCATTGGAACCCATGCTCTCATACAAAATAGCGTTGTCTATAATAATCTTGCCTTAACCATTATTGATGAGCAACACCGTTTTGGTGTGCATCAGCGCCTTGCCCTCACAGCTAAAGGTCATAAACCTGACATGTTAGTGATGACAGCTACCCCTATTCCACGCACACTGGTCTTGACAGCTTTTGGTGATATGGATGTCTCTCAAATTACGGAAAAACCAATTGGACGACAACCAATTACAACCGCAACACTTCCTTTGAAACGTCTTAATGAACTTATAGAACGTATTACAGTTGCCTTGAAAAAAGGAGAAAAACTCTATTGGATTTGTCCTTTAGTGGAAGAATCTACAAATCTTGAACTTACTTCAATTGAAAGCCGTTTTGCACTTCTGCGTGAACACTTTGGAGAGCGAGTTGGTATGATACATGGAAAAATGTCTACAGATGAAAAAGAAGCGGCTATGGCATCTTTTAAATGCGGAGATATATGTATTTTAGTTGCTACCACAGTTATTGAAGTAGGAGTAGACATCCCTGATGCTTCAATTATCATCATTGAACATGCAGAACATTTTGGTCTATCGCAACTGCATCAATTGCGAGGACGTGTCGGGCGAGGAGAAAAAAAATCTTCTTGTGTTTTGCTTTATAAAGATCCATTAACAAAAATGGCTGAAAAACGTCTTAATATTATACGCAATACAGAAGATGGTTTTAAAATTGCGGAAGAAGACTGGCGTTTACGAGGAGAAGGAGAACTTTTAGGAACCCGACAATCTGGCATGCCTGAGTTTCATATAGCAAACCTTGCAATACACAATGATCTTTTATCAATAGCAAGGAGAGATGCACGTTTATTTTTGCAACGTGATGCCAACTTTTCCTCAGAACAAGGGCAAGCTTTGCGCTTGCTTCTTGATCTTTTCAGACGTGAAGACGCCATTCGGCTATTACGTGCAGGATAACAATCAAACAGCACTCCTGATAAAAAATGATAGCCTTATATATCTGTTATAAACGTTTTTTACAGTTTGCGCTCTCAATTATTCTTCATATACCTCAAAACACAAAGTCATTTTTACTTAACAATAATTAATTTTGCTAAATTACACAATTAATTGGTATTTGTTATTAATAAATCAATCAATATAATAAATAATTAACTAAATAAACAAAGTATAAAAATAAACATAATAACATATAAAAACTTCAAAAAATAAATATTAATAAAATAAAATTATTATATTTAAATAATACTTTATACATATATTAAACAAATTTAATATTTTTCTACTTTTATAGTAATAACAGTAAATAATAATTTATTTTATAGTAAACTTATTAAAGTATTAACAAAAATAATAAAATATAAACATCATAAATCATATTCAATTAATAAATATATTGTGAATTAAATTGTGGTTTGTCAAAATATCTTCTATTTTACCAATGAAGAAAAACAAATATTATTCAAAACATTAAATAAAATCGAGTACGATCCAGAAGGCAGTGATGAATACATACATAGCTTAAAAATAGCAATGATAAACCATTTACCAAAAAGAATAATGTTGGAATTAAATAAACAAAAAGTATCAATAAGACCTAGGCCTTACATTATAATAAAAAATTCACCAACAGACAAAAAAGTATTTTTTTCTCCTGATCCTGATATTTATACACCGTCTGCAAAATCAGGGAATATAAGTGAAATTTTTTTGACCGGAATAGCATCTTTAATAGGAGAACCATACTCCATACAGTTTGAGGGCAAGGAGATAGTTAATAACTTAATACCTAAGTTAGAATCAAAAAGAGAATACACAGGAATAGGTTTTGATGTAGAGCTCGATTTCTATATTGAAAATGCTGCACTTAAACATTTTTCAAAAATAAATGTATCTCCTACGGGATTATTGTTATCTGGAATTAGAAAAGACCCTAAAAGCCCACTAACTAGAATATCAAATGCCAGAATATCTATCAAGGAACTTTCTAAAGAAGATATTAACACATTATCTAACAAACTTTATAAAATAAAACTTCCCTATAGATGGAGAATTTCAAACAGTCCAGAATATGAAGAAACTCCTTTAGTCTCTATAATATCTAAAGATCATGAATATCCAGATATTAGTGCTATTTTTTATCCTAGAATGATAAAGTCATCATCAACGAGAGCAGAAAATGCGCTAAAAAATTTTTACAAATTAATTCAAAAAAATTCTATCGCTATAGATATTAGTCTTGGAGATCTAGCTTAGATAGATAATAGATTCTCGTTGCATTCAAGAGATAAATTTCAACCAACATTTGATAAAAAAAACACGCCTTTACGGCAGATTCAATGAGCATTTATCTCAGAAAGCCTATGGAAACACAGAAATCTTAAAAGAGTTAAAAACCGCATTTTTTCTATATAAAAGAGATTTATTTATGATTAACACCTTTTTTGCCATACTACCAATTTTTTTATTAATAGTAATAGGTTACCTCTCTAAACTTTACATAAAAGACATATCTATCTTTTGGTCAACATCAGACAAATTTGTGTATTATCTTTTTTTTCCAGCATTACTCATACTTGATATCAGTGGAGCTAATTTTAGCGGTGATAATAATATCTATCCAATAATTTCAACTATAATCTCAACATTATTAATATCCGCAATAATTTTTTTAATGAAAGGTTTCATAGGTAAATCACCCGATTTATTCACTTCAATATTTCAAGGTGGAGTTCGCTATAACTCATATGTGTTTATTGCTTTATCTCAATCTCTATTTGGAAATAAGGGAGTAGCCTTATCTGGTTTATTTGTAGCGTATATGATCATTATAACAAACATAATGAGTGTTTTGGTAATGAATCATTATGGAAGAGGAAATAAGAAAAGCATAAAAGGAGCATTAACAGCATTAACTAAAAATCCATTAATAATAGGAGCAATAACTGGAATCATAATGAATATACTTAATATTCATATTACTGAATCAATAAAACAGTTATTATCCTACCTATCAGGTGCTGCTACACCACTAAGCCTTATGTCAGTGGGAGCAGGATTGGTTATATCTGCACAATTTCATAAAATAATTTCTATTTTATGGGCTACTGTTTTAAAATTACTCATTATGCCAATAATTACAATTGTAATTCTTAAAGCAACAAAAACTTCCGGAGTTGCTGCTGACATTGCAGTTTTATATTCTTCAGTGCCTTGTGCAGGTAATGCATATATCCTTTCTCGACAAATGGGGGGAGATCATGAAGTTATGGCATCTATAATTACATGGACTACATTATTCTCAGTTATAACAATAACTTTAATAATGGGATCATTCATCACATAAAACCACTAGATCCTTCATATTAAAATATGTTTACTATCACAATTTAAATTCATATAATGTATGAGATAAAAAATTAATAATATCCTTATTATACATAACTAATAATACATGTAAAAATTTATCATGAAATTATAGAAATGATATTATCATATATCACTCATCTAACCTATCCAAAATAAATATTACAACAACATTACTCTGATAGGTTTATAACATAAATAAAAATAAAATAATTATAGGTATATATTTTAATTAACTTTAAAATAAGCTGAAAATTCATTTCATCACAATTAATACATATATCATTACTAGTGACTATAATTTTCTCATATCTCCTCAAAATTCCAAATTTAAAAGTCATTAGCTAAACAGCAAAGATTGGAAAAAATATTAACATTGATACACGCATAAATTTTGGAATATCTATCATTGAAGGTATCAATTTTTCTGTAACACCAGCTAAATTAACTTAGCTATATGCGCTCCTTAAAGAGATATACTTATTCTCAAAAAAGCGACACATCTCTATAATATCTGTCTCAATTGCCATTGGTGGAGCTGAGAAAAAGCTATCTTTATAACTATGCTGCTCATAGGCTCAAATTCATTAGAAAAAATATAGAAAGAAAATTTTTATAAAGAATCCTCTCTTTTCTAGTTATTACTAAAGCAATAAACGCAGCTGTAACATTTAATGAAATTTGGAAAAAATTTAAACTTGGAAACATCCATGAAACATAAGAGCTTTCATTTATACTAATTTACCACACCATTTTTACTTCATCTTGTCGAGCTATCGATATTTGCTTTCCTAGATCATGATCCCGCATCACCAATTAAAGTCAGCTTGTACTGATACTAATCATTGACAATATATATTCATTATATTCTAGTTTGCTATTTTCTGAAATTAAAGTAGCTATTTATAACATAAATACAAATAAAATACGTTGTTTAGCAACAACATCCTGCTTAAAAAGCTCCTTTTATATACTTCCAATACCTGAAACAATATCAGACACAAATAATTGAAGCAGATAAACTAAAACTATCACAAACATTACCCTCTCCTCTGTTTTAGCTACTTGGATCTTTAAAAATTTTAAATTAATAACCAAACTAAATAATGAAAATTTAGATAGTCACTGCATAAAGCCATATCCGAAAGCCTATTTATATATAGGCAATTATAATTCTGCCACTTGCACATCCAACATAAAGTGAAGCGTGTAAATTTACTATACAATCACCATCGACATAACCTCATTTTAATCACCCATTTCTTTATAACACCAACAGACAGAACTCACTCAACAGCAATCACTTACTCCCAAAATAAACACAGCAAGACACCCTCTGCGATTATAAATCACTCACTTGAATTTTAAACAATTTTTAAGATCTTGACGTATTCACAGATAACATTTTACTGTATCAGTTAGCGCCATAATTATCGATACCGATGAATTGTAACAGGTTGCTGTTTATAAAGGAAAAAATTACCATAATCAACAAAATTTTCCACATATCTGACATATACTCATCGTGATAAAAAATTTACGCTTTATTGCTAATTTTAAAGCTTTTTTTACAACGTCTTGCAGCACTCTGTTTCTAAAACTTAAAAATCAGTAAACATCTGATAATCTGCATATCTTCTAAACCTTTTATTTTTTTAACCCATTTTATCATATTACGCTTTCCGATAGCTTCAGAGATCCCAAATCTCATAGCTCCCCCCTTAACTGTGCGCAATTAATCTCCATAGGCTTAAAAGGTAGAAACGAGCAGCTTTCCCTCACACATATTGATCTCCTTAACTGCCCTCGAATATTAACGATATACTTTGCCATTTGAACATCAAAAACACTGTACACCCCAATATAAAAAAAATAGATAATGGATTCACCGTGTCTTTAAAAAATTAAATACGATATAAACATTATAAAAAGCACTGCATAAACCTTTATCCATGGCTGATAATTTTCCTCCTCCATGACTGTATCCGCTTTTAAAACATTTATCTTTGATAGTAATCACTTAGGTATGAGGCGATACAAAAATCTGGCATATCTTTTTATGACATAACTGAATTTACTACTAAGATAATAACTATTTAATCAAGTTAATGATTTTATTATTATAGTTAATAATTATTTTTTCATCCCACAGACATAAAAACACAAAATTATTTTTACTCAACTGTAACTGATTTTGCCAAATTACGAGGTTGATCAACATCCGTTCCCAATAAGACAGCCGTATGATAAGCAATTAGCTGAATAGGCAAAGCATAAATAATGGGAGCAATAAATTCTGGAGAATCTGGTAAAATAATAATCGATGAATTATCAAGACAAGCTGCTTCTGCTCCTTTTTTATCAGTTATCAAAATAATACGACCATTGCGCGCTGCTACTTCTTGCATGTTAGAAAAAGTCTTTTCAAACCACCTATCATAAGGTGCCACAACAATAACCGGCATTGTCTCATCCACCAACGCAATTGGTCCATGTTTTAACTCACCCGCTGCATAACCTTCAGCATGAATATAAGAAAGTTCCTTCAGTTTTAGCGCCCCCTCTAGAGCAATTGGATAAGAAGTACCACGCCCCAAATAAAGGACACCTTTTACATTTACTAAACTACGACAAATCCGTTCAATTTTGTCATCTAGTTTTAAAACCTCACTTAAAATTCTTGGGACTTCTGCCAATTGCTGAACAAACTGATGTTCTGCCTGCTTTGAAAGATGTCCACGTTGCTTAGCAGCTCCAAGTGCCATTGCAGCAAGCGTTGCCAGTTGACAGGTAAAAGCTTTTGTTGAAGCAACACCAATTTCTGGACCAGCCAATGTTGGTAAAACAAAATCAGCTTCCCTTGCCATTGTTGATTGTTCAACATTTACAATCGTTGCTGTTTTTACACCATGGTCGCAACAATAACGTAAAGATGCCAATGTATCAGCTGTTTCACCAGATTGAGAAACAAACACTGGCAATACATCGGAAGTTATAGGAAGTTTACGATAACGAAATTCTGAAGCTACATCATTATCAACACTTAAAGAAGCAAAATTCTCAAACCAATAGCGTGCAACTAAAGTTGAATAATAGGCAGTTCCACAGCTAGCAAAGAGTATTCGGTTAATTTTTTTCCAATCAATAAAATTTTCAAATGTGCGAACTGTATAACTGCCAAAATCAAGGTAATGCGCCAAATTATGAGAGATAACTTCAGATTGCTCAAACATTTCCTTGTGCATAAAATGACGATGACTTCCCTTAGAAACCAATAAATTCCCTTCAAGCAATGTGACGATAGGGCGTTTTACCAGTTGATTATCCGCATTGTAAATTGTGACACCTTGCCGTGTAAGAACAGCTAAATCACCATTTTCCATATAGCTGATACGATCCACAAATGGTGCCAAAGCGATTGCATCTGATCCGACAAAAAACTCACCTTTTCCGTAGCCAATTGCTAATGGTGGACCAGAGCAAGCTGCAATCATAAGATTGTCTTCACCTTCAAAAAGAAGAGCAATAGCAAAAGCACCCCGTAACCTTTTCCAACTTGTGCTGACTGCTTCCTGCGGAGAAAGACCACTTTTTAATGCACGCGTAATTAAATGCGCAATAACCTCTGTATCAGTTTCTGTTTCAAAGGTATAACCATCATCAATAAGTTCTTTTTGCAACTCTACAAAATTTTCAATAATACCATTATGAACAATCGCAAGTCGTTCAGTTACATGTGGATGAGCATTACGCTCCACAGCAACTCCGTGAGTAGCCCAACGCGTATGACCAATCCCTAAACTCCCCTCTAAAGGTGTTTGTTTTAACTTTTTTTCTAAATGAATAAGCTTACCTTCAGCGCGTATACGATAAAGACGCCCATGATGCACGGTTGCGATACCAGATGAATCATATCCTCTGTATTCAAGACGTCTCAAACCATCAACTAAAGAGGATGCAACACACCTATTTCCAATGATCCCGATAATTCCGCACATTTAAAAGCTCCAACTCACATCCCAGATTTATTTAATAATCCAACTATCTTCATTTTAAACTTTAAGTAATCACATAAATCAAATATGCAGTACGGCAATATCTAAAAACAAGCCTCCTACACAATTCTTAAATTACCATAAAGTAAAGACATGAACTGAAAACGATCACTTTTTTTGTTTATTCGCTGATAAACGTGTGCGCAATTTTGTC
Source organism: Bartonella rhinolophi (assembly GCF_036576165.1). Taxonomy (NCBI): domain Bacteria; kingdom Pseudomonadati; phylum Pseudomonadota; class Alphaproteobacteria; order Hyphomicrobiales; family Bartonellaceae; genus Bartonella; species Bartonella rhinolophi. Next base: position 15,185 of record NZ_JBAFWY010000011.1, on the reverse strand, counting down.
GCATGATCCTTTTTTATTACTTGCCGTGCACGTCCCAAAGCCAAACTATTCACGGGAACATCTTCAGTGATAATACTACCAGAAGCAATATAAGAACCGTTTCCTATAATCAATGGAGAGACAAGTGCTGAATTAGATCCGATAAAAGCATTATCACCAATCATAATTTTATGTTTATGAAATCCATCATAATTGCAAGTAATAGTGCCAGCTCCAATATTGGTATGTGTACCAATTTCTGCATCACCAATATAACTCAAATGGTTAATCTTGGAGGATTCCCCTATTTTAGCTTTTTTGACTTCACAAAAATTCCCAATCTTTACAGACCTTTCTAACTCTGTTCCAGAACGTAACCGTGCATACGGTCCAATTTGCGCATCAGCACCAATCACAGCTCCTTCCAAATAGCTAAATGCATGGACAACTACACCAGAATATACTTTTACCCCCAGCCCAAAATAGACATTTGGTTCAATTATCACCCCTGATTCAATCTCTGTATCATAAGAAAAATAAACACTTTCTGGTTTAAGGATTGTAACACCAGATAACATCAAATCGCGTGCTTTACGCTTTTGCCATAAAGAGTCAGCTTCAGAAAGCTCAAGGCAATTATTAACTCCTACAATATTATCAAAAGGCACCTCAACAACTCGAACATCTAATCCTTCATGTGATGCAATAGAAACAATATCCGTTAGGTAATATTCCTGCTTTAAATTATTATTGCCAATCTTATCTAAAAGTGAAAGTGCGTGTTTTCCATTAACAGCAAGTATCCCACCGTTACAAAAACAGATCTTTTTTTCTTCATTGCTTGCATCTTTTTCTTCTATAACTGCGATAAGTTTACCATTTTTTTCAATAAGGCGTCCATATCCTGTTGGATCTTGAGCATAAAAACCAGCGACCACAATATCCGCTCCAGCAGCAAGTTGTGCACGCATTTGTAACAATGAATCTTTCTCAATCAAAGGAGTATCGCCGAAAACAATGAGAACATCATCTACCCCTTTTTGCAAAGCTAAGCGAGCAGATAAAACAGCATGAGCAGTCCCTAAACGTTCCTTTTGTTCAAAAATCATTATATTTTTTGCAGTTGATTGCACAACTTCACTGACATCTTTAGCGCCAAACCCTACAACAACTGCCACTTGTGAAGTGCCTGCCAATTCTATTTGTCTTATAACGTGGCATATAAGTGGCAAACCAGCAATTTTATGAAGTACCTTAGGAAGAGACGATCTCATGCGCGTCCCCTCACCTGCTGCAAGAACAATAGAAAGACAATTTCTAGCCATAAAAACACATAAAACTAACGAGAAAATCCAAAAAAATTCACAATATCATTCCAACGAATAACTTCAATATTACTCAATAAAGGATAATGTTCCAAAAGCCAAAATGAGAAATTTTGCATAGAGCCTGTTAAAAACAAAATACCTGTAATAACTAAAAAAATCCCAATAATTTTTTCAACTTTTCCTAAATGAATACGAAAAGCTCCTAAAAATTTCATAAAACTGCTCGAAAATAAAGCTGCTAATACGAAAGGTACTCCAAGACCTAATGCATAAATTCCTAAAAGGACAGCTCCTTCTCCCACAGTCTCTTTTGTTCCAGCAAGTGTTATTATAGGCCCTAAAATTGGCCCAATACATGGGGTCCAACCAAATGCAAAAGCTAAACCAATAACATAAGCCCCTAAAGGTCCAGCAGGCGCTTTTCGCGTTTGAAATCGTACGTCACGAAATAAAAAAGCAATTTTGAAAAGACCCAAAAAATTTAATCCAAAAATAATAATGACAATTCCAGCAGCCACCGCAAACCAATCACGATAATAACCGATAAATCCACCAATTGTGCTCGCACTAGCACCTAAAGCAACAAAAACAGTTGTAAAACCAAGTACAAAAGCAATAACAGAAAATAAAAGCGCTAAGCGTATAGACAATTTTCCATTATATTTTTCTGAGCGAAAATCATCAATTCCAACCCCTGCCATATAACACAAATAAGGAGGAACTAGCGGCAAAACACATGGTGACAAAAAAGATAATGCACCAGCAAAAAATACACTAACCGTTGAAATTTCTACAATCAAAACTTATATCCCCACATTCAATAAAAAACTCTACTTACAAATAACTATTAATTAACCATTAATCTGTTGCTTCATTAATCTCTTGCATATTTTGTATATTCGCTAGTACACTGATATCTTCATCATGACCTGAAATAACTGAAAAAACTTTTTGGTAAATTTTATCTTTATTTTTAGCAATTGCAATATAATCACCTTCAGCTAACACAAGCGAAACATAAGCACCAACAGTTTCATAGACAATATCACCAAAATCATTGGTGATAGACCAACTGGTATCTGCTAATGCCTCTCCTCCTTCTTGACGCACTAATTTTAAGACGATTTGAGACGCTTGATGCTCAAGACTTACTTCAGTAATTTTACCTGCATCCACTTGGATATCTGAGCGGACAACAGCATTAATGGACCCATAATAAGAAGCAACATGATAATGACCGGCTTTTAAACGTATAATTGACTGTGGTTTAACATTTGATAAAACCACACCAGTATCATCATTTTCCCTCGCATCGTCATATATCGTGAAACGTAATTCCTTTTTGTTGATTTTACCATTAAGCAATGTAGCATTCAAAATAACACCACCTGCATTAAGATCAAAATTTTTGACAAGACGCTGCCCATTTTCCAAGTTTATGCGCTGCATTGCAGTTGCATGACCAAATGAAACATGAACAAGATAACTTCCCGGTTCTAAATTAAAATGCGCGCTACCACCCTCAACAGTCGCAACCAATGGTAATTTATTATCAATCCCTAAGATTGGTGCATAAACCCGCCATACAAGCCCTTTCATAATATTTTCACTATCATTTGTTAATCGAGCGTGCAATATTAGTTGAGTTTGAGCGTATAAATTTTCTTTTTCACGATCTTGAGATTTTACAATAAAACTTGTTGGCTGCTTTTGTTGCATCCCCCCTCTTCTCCCATCTTCAGAAAATACGTAACCACCCCCCATCAATGAGATAAGCACCACGTATAGTCCCAAAGATCGATACAATATTTTTGCAAGAATACTCATTTGCGCATTGTTGACTAAAGTGATAATCTTTTCAAGAAGCAATATTACAAAATCACCACGCTAAATTGAAAAGCTTACGCCGCAACCGCACGATGAGACAGCATTAGGGTTATGAATTTGAAAAGACTGTCCCATAAGATCATCAACAAAATCAATTTGAGCTCCCTCCATAAAAGGAAGAGATATTGAATCGATAAATACAATTGCCCCATCTTTTTTAAGAACAAGATCATCTTCTTTACTTTCGGAAACTAAATCATATTTATAAGAAAAGCCTGAACACCCACCACCTTCAACGGAAATACGCAATCCTATCTTATCTGGTTCACTTAAAAGTATTTGTGCAATCCTCTTGGCAGCAAAATCTGAAATATTCACGCTCATTTTTCATACATCCTTGCATTAAACTGTCAAGAAAAGGTATCCTAAACAGATACAAAGTGATTAATAATAAAAAAACTTGAATTTAAAGTAAAAATGGATAGCTTGCAATATGGATATCAGCAATATCACTTACCCATCTCGAGCAACATACAGTGCTAACCCAAAGACAAGCCGCGGTAGATTATTCCACGAAACTGAAAGTGCCATACGCTCACCTTTTCAAAGAGATAGAGATCGTATTATTCATTCCAACGCATTTCGCCGTCTTAAACATAAAACTCAAGTATTTATTGCTGATGAAAGCGATCATTATCGTACTCGACTTACACATTCGATAGAGGTTTCTCAAATCGCACGGACATTAGCCCGTACACTGCATCTTGATGAAGATCTTGCCGAAGCCATTGCCCTCGTTCATGACTTTGGACATACACCCTTTGGCCATGCAGGAGAAGATGCACTAAACGAAGTAATGGCAAATTATGGGGGGTTTGATCACAATGCACAAGCATTACGCATTGTTACAAATCTGGAACAGCGTTACCCAAACTTTGATGGACTTAATCTTACTTGGGAAACACTCGAAGGGCTTGTGAAACATAACGGTCCCCTTTTAGGTCCTTATGCTAAAGGAAAAGACATCCCTCTTGATATTCTACAGTATAATGCAAAGCAGGATCTTGAACTTGACTGCTTTGCAGGACTAGAAGCACAATGTGCCGCTATTGCTGATGATATTGCTTATAATGCTCACGATATTGATGATGGTTTACGTTCACACTTTTTAACAATTGATCAATTTGAACAAGTTTCGCTGACTGCAGCGTTATTAAAAGATATAAAACAAGAGTATCCACAGCTTGACCAAACTCAGCGTGGCTATGAACTGGTGCGTAGACAAATAACAACCATGGTTGAAGATGTTATTAAACAATCACAAAAAAATTTAATGCATATCAAACCAACAAGCGCAAACGATGTCCATCAAGCAAAACAAGCTATTGTTACCTTTTCACCTACAATGATTATTTATGAAAAAGAACTAAAAAACTTTCTATTTGAAAATCTTTATTATCATGATCAAGTCCTTAATCGCCGTAATGCAGCAAAATGCATTGTACAAAACTTATTTGACTGTTATTATAAAAACCCCGATCTCATGCCAAAAAGCTGGCAAATCAAAGCAATACATTTAACAGATCAAGAATTAGCACGTCTTATTGCTGATTTCCTTTCAGGCATGACCGATCATTACGCTCTACGTGAACATCGCCATTTATTTGACCACACAGATAATTTTGTTTAATTGGTTTTGAATATATTATGGAAATGAGATATGAATATCTTTAAAGATTTCGAGAAAAGAATTAAAAAATCACTTGAACTATCTGATATAAAAGAAAAAAATGGAAAGAGCTTAGATTTATCAAAAATCACTGTTGATCCTCCACGTGATTCTTTACATGGTGATTTATCAACCAACGCTGCTATGGTGCTTGCAAAGTCTGTTGGATTTAATCCACGTGCGCTTGCCGAGAAAATTATAGAATCTCTTAAAAATGATCATTTTATTGAGCATATTGAGGTTGCTGGTCCTGGGTTTATCAATATCAAACTTACAAAATCATTTTGGCAAAATACAATAAAGTCCATGCTTGAATCAGGCATGTCATACGGTCGAATCCCCATGGGGGAAGGGAAACGCATCAATGTTGAGTATGTTTCAGCCAACCCAACAGGTCCAATGCATGTTGGACATTGTCGAGGTGCCGTTGTTGGAGATGTGTTTTCCAATTTGCTACAATTTGCTGGCTATAACATTACAAAAGAATATTATATCAATGATGCTGGTAGACAAATCGAAGTACTCGCCCATTCTGTATTGTTACGCTATCGTGAAGCTCTTGGACAGAAAATTAATGAAATTCCAGAAGGATTGTATCCTGGTGAATATCTGATCCCATTAGGGCAGTCACTTGCTCAAGAATTCGGTGAACAATTACTTACTATGGATAAAGATGAAGCTTTATCTATAGTAAAGGAGCGTGCAATTAACGCAATGATGTCGATGATTCGCGAAGATTTAGCTGCCCTTAATATTCATCATGATATCTTTTTCTCTGAACGAACGCTTTATAAAAATAATGCACAAGCTATACAGGACACAATCAATGACCTCACTTTAAATGGTTACATTTACAAAGGTAAGCTACCTCCACCAAAAGGACAAAACGCAGAAGATTGGGAAGCAAGCGAACAAACCTTATTTCGTTCAACTGATGTTGGAGATGATCAAGATCGCGTTTTAGTTAAATCTGATGGTTCTTACACTTATTTCGCTGCTGATGTTGCGTATTTTCGTGATAAATTTAATCGTCATTTTGATGAAATGATTTATATTTTAGGCGCAGATCATGCCGGCTATGTAAAGCGGCTAGAGGCGATGGCAAAAGCAGTTTCTGGCGATAAAGCTAAATTGAGTGTTTTCCTATGTCAACTAGTAAAACTCTTTCGTAATGGTCAACCTGTACGCATGTCGAAAAGAGCGGGATCATTTATCACTCTGCGTGATGTTGTAGAAGAAGTTGGCCGTGATCCAGTGCGTTTTATGATGCTGTATCGTAAATGTGAAGCACCCCTTGATTTTGATTTTTCGAAAGTGACAGAACAATCAAAAGATAATCCTATTTTTTACGTACAATATGCCAATGCACGCTGTCACTCAGTTTTTCGTCAAGCAAAAGAAATACTTTTCATTGAAGATCTTTCAAATGAGACAATGATTGCGCATCTTAATAGATTAACAGATGACAATGAAATATCATTAATACGTAAACTTGCTGAATACCCAAGAGTTATTGAACAGTCCATAGTTCATAGAGAACCGCATCGATTGGCGTTTTATCTCTATGACCTCGCTTCAAACTTTCACGCACATTGGAATAAAGGAAGTGATGCTCCAAATTTACGCTTTATTCAGCCTAATGATAAAGAGATATCATTTGCCAGACTAGGATTGATACAAGTTATCATGAATATTTTAACATCAGGACTTACAATTATTGGAGTAGAAGCGCCAATAGAAATGCGTTGAAAAATTTTTAAAAATACATAATAATTTAAAAATACATAATAATATGTGTTTTGTTAACAGAATTTTTCATATATTCTTTCGTAGTATATAATAAGTTAAAGTGAATCATTTATTGCACTCAGATGCAAATAATCATGTGAGAGAAGTTATGAGCGACAACGATCGCAAAAATCCGTACGAAGTAAAACAGGATCATGCACAACATGATTCTTTAGAAAGGCTTACACAAATTTTTAATTCGAACAGACAAAATAAAAATCAGAACTCTCCATCCTCTTTACAGCCTGATCAATTAAGGTCTCAAGTCTCTGAAACTCCATTCCATGATGAGGGAGTTGATTTGTCCTTTCTAGAAGAAGAATTTGAAAATAACTTAACTGATAGCTTGCCATTTGATGAGCAAGGTGAGCAATGGGGTTTACACAAAACCAGTAAAGAAACAACTTCAACAAATTCTGCAAAAGCCAATGTTCCTAATTATTCAGAACAGAATAACTTTTTGTCCGAAGAAACTCATTTTTCGCCTATCGGTCATGATGAAGAGCAGATTTTAGACGCACTTTCGCCGTTACCCATTCAAAAGGAACAGCTATCTCAGAATAGAAAAAGCAATCCCTCTGTTGATCCTTTTTCTAAAAAAGGTGACTTTAATGTACAATCAGAAGATTTCTTTTTTGATGAATTTAATTTACAAAACAATGACACGCCCACTGTTGCACCTCACGAACAAACGGCGCTTTATTCACAAACAACTGCACCTCAATCAAAAACTCCCAACGTACAACGAAATTATGATGAAAATCAGAATCCTTATAACACTCCCATAAATCATTCATATGAAGTATCAGATGATAAAAAAAACTGGGATCGAGAACAGCATACTAATGTATTAAATCCCTCCATAGAGGTAAATACCGCTTTTTCACATTCTGACATTACTCCAGAGAAAAGTGACACTGCAAGAAGTGAATTCCATGATAGCTTTTCATCTGCTTTTGGTTCAGCACAAGTTGACAATGTATTTGATTCAAAAGACTTTTCACAAAAAAATCATACAACTAGCCATCTTCAGTTTAACGAAGAACGATTTTTAAAACAAAATAAAAAAAATTTTGAACATAATAACACTCAAACCCAATATATCAGCACGCCCGAAAATATTTTTGATCAAAACAATGAGAAAAAAGTTCTGTATAATCAAAAGAACTTAAATGATACACAAACCTCACCAAAAAGCTCTAGTTCACAAACAAATGTTTCTCGCACGCATAATCATCCCCACAGAGATGATAATCCTCCTCCCGCTATTGATACTTATAAATTTACAGAAAATGTCGTAGAAAAAACTGGACCAATCATGGTTCCAGAGGTTCCTTATGAAGCTCCAGAATATGGTGTTCCTGCAGATGGTCTGAAAGAAGAATTTTCTGACGTATTTAATATAGGAAATGTTCCAGAAAAACATTCTTCATCACAAAAACAAAATGAAGCTCTCAATGAAATCTTTCACCAAACTGCGCAAAATTTAGAAGCCAGTGCAAATATAGCGGATATAAATGCCAAAGAACAAAATGCAGATTATTTTCCCACTGACAACATGGAGCATTATCCCTCCTCTTTCACTCCAAATTCACCATATAGAAATGCGGATAAAATTTCTGACAAGGCGTCAAAAATTTTTGCCTCAAAAACTTTTATCGCTAACAAAGTTTTTAGCAAGAGTGTTGTTTTCCTTGTCTTGATAATAATTGGCTTTTTTGGTTATTTTCGTCTTTTTACGTCATCGCATAAAAATGATGGTTCGCTCATTATCCATGCTGATAATACGCCTTTTAAATTTAAGCAAGAAACAACGGAAACTGAAAATAGTGTTGCTCATAATTTAAATATTTATAAGCAAGAAAATGAACAAAATGAGCAACAAGAAAACACGCAGCAGTTTCTTATTGATGATTCTGAATCGCCTCATGATTTAACATCATCAAATCAACAAGAATCTGAAAGCTTTTCATCCTCTTCTAATGAATCTGATGTTGAAGATGCAGTTACAGAGGCCATTAATCATACTGTTCCAACGCAAGAAGTACAAACTGTTATTGTAAAACCAGATGGCACAGCCGTACTTGTTCCAATGCGCTTTACAGACAAAAAAGCTGATGATAATTTTGAAACAATTGATGAAATTACCACAGATCAACCCCAGGAGGAGTCTTCTGTTTTTTCACAAGAATCTGATATAAATAATCAAGATGCAGAACATGATTTGAATGTTGATAAGGTAATTGCAGAAGATACTTCTAGCTCTAACATTGAGAAAGAAACGCAAAGTCCATTTACATCTGTACCAATTCCTTCGTATGCGAAACCTCATTTAAACGCAGAAACGCATGCCACTTCTCATTCAACTTCATCAACCCAAGAAGAAACACAAGATTTAGAAAATTATTACGTACAACTAGCATCTCAACCAACATCTGCATTGGCTAAAGATTCCTTAAACAGTATAAAAGCTAAATTTGGATTTCTTATTGGTACCCGTTCTTTAAATATTTATCCAGCTCTTATCCCAGGGAAAGGTACTTACTATCGTGTTCGTATCCAAACTCAAAACCGTAATGAAGCTATAAACCTTTGTGAAGATATCAAAAGCTCTGGAGGAAATTGTTTCGTCACACGTTAAAAAATAATGCAATGGGTTTTAACAACCGTTGCATTATTTATTTTGATAACAGTGATTAGCTTTAGGATTAAGATCGCATCATTTTTTTTATGATTTTGAAATAATTTTACTTATTAATGTGCGTTTTATTTCTTCCACTTTATCTAAAAGATTTTTTTATAAGTTAAAAATGACATCATAATTTTATAGATATAGAATAATAGAAATGTTGTGATGAAACGTTTTTTCTGAATTATTATCATTTGAATTTATTTTGTAGAATTATATTTATATGTATATTTTGAAAAAAAATTTAAAAAATCATAAATAATCTAATAATAACAATAATAATAAATTTATTAAGCAAATTATACTATTATTTATATTTTCTATAGTTAGATAAATTTTTCTAATTATAAATATTTATTTTTTTAGTTTTTACCATCAATTATTGAAATGGCAACTATACATGAAATTATTCAAATAATTATTTGAAAAAGATAAATATACATAAAAAATATAGTCAAAAAATACATTTAAATAGTCTTTTCTTTGAGTGCTGTAATTAAATATTGACTCAAAGTGGTTGCTAATCATAATGTTTTAATGAAAGTGTTTTATGTATTTTTAAATAAAAGATACATAAAAATACAGCATCTCCCCTAGAAGGTTTTACTGATGAGAATTCCTACATCGTCGCTTCCATTTAAAATAGAACAACACAATTCTCCCCTATCAGATGAGAATCGTGAAAAAATTTTAAAAAATCCTGGTTTTGGTCAATTTTTTACAGATCATATGGGAACCATCCAGTGGACTGAAGGTAAAGGTTGGCATAATGCTGTCATTTCTCAACACAAACCTTTAGAAATTAGTCCAGCAAGTACCGTTCTGCATTATGCACAGGAAGTTTTTGAAGGTTTAAAAGCATACCGCGCAAAAGATGGGCGTATCCTGTTATTTCGCCCTGATGCTAATGCACAACGTTTTACTGAATCGGCACGACGGTTAGCTATGCCAGAACTGCCAAAAGATATCTTTTTAGACGCAGTGAATCAGTTAGTCAAAATTGATCAAAAATGGGTTTCTGATCATCCAAATGCCAGCCTTTACATACGCCCATTTATGTTTGGCAATGAAAACATTTTGAAAGTCCACCCTTCTCGAGAATATATCTTCTGCATCATAGCGTCTCCAGTTGAATCATATTTTAAAGAAGGAGAAAAGTCTGTCAGTGTATGGCTTGAAACAGACTATAGCCGCGCTGGTCCAGGTGGAACAGGTGCTGCCAAATGCGGAGGGAACTATGCAGCAAGCCTGCTTGCACAAAATAACGCAACACAAAATAATTGTAGCCAAGTGCTCTTTCTCGATATGGTAGAACATAAGTGGATTGAAGAATTAGGTGGTATGAACGTTTGTTTTATTATGGAAAATAACACACTTGTAACGCCTGCACTTAATGGCACTATTCTTTCAGGAATAACGCGTCATTCAATTTTGAAGCTAGCACAACAAATGGGTTTAACAATAGAAGAGCGTCCTTACTCTTTTGAAGCTCTCAAAGAAGACGCACAAAGTGGCTACCTAAAAGAAGCCTTTGCTTGCGGTACTGCTGCCGTTATCACAGCAATTGGTCGTTTCAAATATAAAGGTGGAGAATTTGTTATTGGCAATGAAATAGTCGGCACAGTTACAGAACAGCTTCGTACACAATTGGTCAATCTCCAAAGAGGAAATACAGAAGATAAAAATGGTTGGGTACACTCCGTTCCACTATCATAATGATAAAAAATATTTTAAAAACACAACCCATAGAGGATCTTTTCTCGTAGAAGCATACTTCACAAAAAAGTGATCCTCTCTCATCTTTCACAGTAAAAGCGAAAGGCATCAATCAAACTTGGAGTGATCTCTATGCTGCGCTTTAATATTACGAATTGTACCAGTATGTGAGCGCATCACAATAGTCTCCGTTTGAATATAGCGAGAAGTAAATTTGACACCAGAAAGCATATTTCCATCAGTTACACCTGTTGCAGAAAACAAAACATCACCTTTTGCCATCTCTTCCATTGTGTAAGCCTTATTGGGATCATCGATCCCCATCTTGGCTGCACGTGCAATTTTTTCTTCTGTATCGAGCTGTAAACGTCCTTGTATCTGTCCACCAATGCACCGTAAAGCTGCAGCAGCTAATACACCTTCTGGTGCTCCACCAATGCCCATATAGATATCAATGCCCGTTTCATCTGGATCAGTTGTATCAATAACAGCAGCAACATCACCATCACCAATTAAACGAATAGATGCACCCGTTGTACGCACCTCGTCAATCAGTTTTGCATGACGAGGACGATCCATAACGCAAACGGCAATCTGATTAACAGCGACTCCCTTAGCCTTTGCAAGAGCATGAACATTATCCGCAGGACAAGCATCTATATCAACCACCCCCTTTGGATAACCAGGGCCAATAGCAATTTTTTTCATATAAACGTCAGGTGCATAAAGCAAATTACCTTTCTCAGCAATTGCGACCACAGCCAAAGAATTGGAAAGGTTTTTAGCACAAATTGTAGTTCCTTCAAGGGGATCAAGCGCAATATCAACTTCTAACCCATTTTGAAAACCGACCTTCTCTCCGATATATAACATTGGAGCTTCATCGCGTTCACCTTCGCCAATTACCACTGTACCCTCAATAGGTAAACGATTAAGTTCCTGACGCATTGCATCAACAGCAGCTTGATCAGCAGCTTTTTCATCACCACGCCCACGCCAGCGTGCAGCTGCAACAGCAGCGCGTTCAGTCACGCGTACCAATTCAAGCGTTAGGATACGGTCAAGTCCATTTAAAGTCTTCTGAATTTTGGGCATGTGAAAAATCCTATCGAGTAAATATGAGCGTACAGATATTAGCATTCATTGCAAAACATTAAGAATAAAGATTTTTGCAAAGATGAAAGCTTTCCACAAGAGAAAAAACACTCAGCTCTCTCCTTATCATGATATAATAAATCGTCAACTTTATGCTATCTCATACGTTCAATACGAATAAATTGGGACTTTGCAACAAGATAACCATCCTTTTCAATTGCTGCAAGCGCCTGTTGTATATTCACTTCTGTTGTTTCATGCGTTATTAAAATGATTGTTTTTGTTTCAACAATTTGACTTTCCAAAAAAGGTCTTTGTACAATCGATTCTAAAGAAATATGATTATCAGCCATATGCTTTGCAACTGTTGCAAAAACACCAGCGCGATCATGAACACTCAAACGAATAAAATAGCCACCTGCATGATGAGCAATACGCGCTTTTTTATAGGGAGCAAGCATCAAAGCTGGTGTCCCTAAAACAGGCGCATACTGAAAATGAGGACGCGCTTTCGCTATATCAACCAAATCGCCAATAACTGCTGATGCTGTTGCTACTCCTCCAGCCCCAGGACCAGAAAGTAGTAATTCACCTAATAAATCACTTTGAATAGAAAGAGCATTTGTCACACCATGAATCTGCGCAATCATTGATGATGTTGGTACCATTGTTGGATGAACACGTTGCTCAATTCCAGAATCGGTTTTTAACACAACCCCTAAAAGTTTAATCCGATAACCCAATTCATCAGCCGCACGGATATCAATCTGTGAAATATTGCTGATTCCTTCAACATAAACATCATCCAATGAAATGGTAGTTCCGAACGCTAAACTGGTCAATAAAGCTAATTTATGAGCAGTATCATTTCCTCCAATATCAAAAGTTGGATCAGCTTCAGCATAACCAAGCCTTTGCGCGTCTGCTAAACAATCTTTAAATGAAAGACCTTCAGTAAACATGCGTGTTAATATATAATTGCATGTTCCATTCAAAATGCCATAAATCCGTGATACATGGTTACCTGAAAGTGATTCTCTCATCGCTTTGATAATAGGAATTCCACCCGCAACCGCAGCTTCAAAATTAAGGAAAACGCCTCTTTTTTCTGCACTGACAGCAAGTGCTCCTCCATGTCGAGCAAGGAGTGCCTTATTGGCAGTAACAACGTGGTGTCCCACATCAAGTGCCTTCTTAACAGCTGCATGCACAATATCTAATTCACCACCAATTAATTCAACAAAAACGTCAATTTTATCAGAAGCTGCCATTTCTACAGGCGAATCAAACCATTTTACATCACTTAGATCAATTCCACGATTACGATCTTTATTACGCGCGCTAACAGCAACAACTTTGATTGGTCGTCCGCACCGGCAAGCCAAATTATTTTCTTTTTCACGTAGAATCCGAATAACTGCAGTCCCAACTGTACCCAGACCTCCAATACCAACCTTCAAAGCTTCTGCCATTACTTAAACTGCCTATCTTTTAACCTTCACTTAAAAATATTTTAATTACACGTAACGCAGCACAAATGATACCTATCAAAATAATATATGTGAACGCTTATCAACACATATGGACACTTACCCACCCCTATAAACAAAAAGCCAATCCCCAGCAAAACAATATCCAACTGCTCAATCAAAAACTTTAAAAAACACAAATATCGATATTTTTTGAAAATAAAAACCAACATACATAGTGCAGCTTCAAAAGCTAGAAGTTATTATTAGCATAGCCTCAAGTCACTAAACATTGTGCTGCTTTTATGCATTTCTTAAACCGTTACAACATCAAAACTGTCACTATTTAAGAGGATTTTCACTTCCTTCCTAGATTATACTGCATATTAAAAACGTAAATCATAATACTTGAATTATAGGCAACACAACCGTGAAATATGACAAAAACTACAATAATGATAACATTTATAGCTTTTGGATATTTCAGACAACTTAAGTCTATTGCATCTAAAAATATCAACCAATTACGACTTACAGAGATAAACCAATGATATCAAAAATCTCTATCTGTGTAACACTTTTAAAACAAAAAGTGATTGCTTCAAGCATAAACAACAACAAATTTAAAAACTTTTTCTAGTTTTTTTATGAGTAATATGGAATAAAAAAGTGACTATTAATTTCCACTTTGTTCAATATGCCTTAATGCTTTCTCAGCTTCACGATACGCGCCCTCTCGCATTTTAATTAAATTCAATGAATTTTTGGCTTGTACTTTAGAAGCAGCTTTTACACGCTTCACATCATTTTTTAGCGTATCTACAAGTGTTTGTCGTTCTATATTTCGTAAATTGCTCTATAACAGCTTATGGTTTTATTGCCTCATCATAGATGACCATTCCCTTTCATGAAAGATCTTTGAGAAAGTAAAACAATATTTTCATCGCGCATATATCCAACAATAACGGATAAAATACTTCCTAAAAATCTCATTCGATTCCTCAAAAAGCATCATCCAATTATCGTTGTACTAATTTAAATCTTCCTGTCAGCTGTTATAATTATTTTATATTTTTTCATACAAAATTCTAAAAAATAAAATAATCTAGGTAAAAAATAACATAAAGATATTCAAATTAGTTCAATAAAACATGTTTTTTTAAAAAAATCACATATAGGGCTTGCGAAGTAAAAAGATACTCTCTATAAGCCTCATCACTGGTTTGCGCCCATCGTCTAGCGGTTAGGACGCCGCCCTTTCACGGCGGAAACAGGGGTTCAATTCCCCTTGGGCGTACCACTCTCCTTTTTATATTGCTTAATGTTTTGATTTTATTTACATTTTTTAATTATTTATACTATTATGAATAATTAAATAAGGTTAGAGAATGAAATTTTCTAGCATTTCTGCGTACTGAGAATCGTAAAATTTATTAGATAACTGATTTTCCATTCTTTTCAAGGATAGTGATTTTTTGCACAATTAATAATAAATTAAAAATCCATCAAAATAAAATATTTCAGTTATTATAATTTGTAATAAAATAATAATTTTTAAGCTATAC
>NZ_JBAFWY010000010.1:0-42305 GCF_036576165.1 Bartonella rhinolophi | reverse complement strand
CTGTTGAACGTGTTTATGCGGCTAATCATGGTCTTGCAAATTATGGTGCTCTGTTAAAAGCGGGGGTAAGGATAGTTTTGCCTTCTTTACCCTATCCTAAAGCCACACCAGTGATTAGAATTTGGGGACGCAAATCATGAAGCCTTTTTGCACAGTTACAGCAAATGGCGAAGATATTACAAATTCTCTCATGGATTATGTCTTGTCGATTGAAATTACAGATGAGGCAGAAGACAAAAGCGACCGTATCACCATAGAGCTTGATGATCGTGCACGGGCAAATGACAATGGTTTTCTGGATATTCCTTTAATTGGAACAGTGATTTCTATTATTCTTGGCTATGAAGGGGGAGCTGTGCGGGATATGGGCACGTACTTGATTGATGAAATATCGGTAAGCAGCCCACCGCAAACTTTAAGTGTTACGGGGCGTGCTGCTGCGATGAACACATCTTACAGAACACCCAAAAGCCAATCCTATCATCAAAAAACATTAGGTAGTATTGTTCAAGAGATCGCAACACGGAATGGTTATGAGGCAAAGGTTGACCCGACACTTGCCAAAATTGTTGTGCGTCACATTGATCAAACGGCGGAAAGTGACATGGCTTTTGCTGCACGCCTTGCTGCGGAATATGATGCTGTTGCAAAGCCTGTTGATGGGAAACTGGTACTTGCCAAACGTGGTGCTGGCAAAGCCATAACGGGGGAGCCGCTTCCGATAGTTTCCATCAATGAGAGAATGTGTAGCTCTTGGGATTTTAAATATAGCGCACGTGATGAAGCAGGGGCAGCCAATGGCTTAGAAATGGATGCTGGAGACGATCAAAAAGCTGCTGCCGATGCACGGGCACCAGAAAAAATGGAGGAAGATGAAAACTTTATTCACATGGATGAGAGTGATACCAACAAAAGCCCCACACTGCCTAAGCTACAAGAGACAGAATCAACATCCATAAAAGAAGGGGAAGAGAAAAAAGGCGGTGTTATTGCCAGCTATCATGATTTACGCAGTGGTGAAAAAAAAGAAGTTAAATCTGGTGAAGCACCGTTTCATGAATTAAAATATACCTATCACAACCAGTCAGAAGCTGTTGCAGCGATTGCTTCTTATCGCAATAAGTCATCACGTGGAAAATCATCCTTTTCGTGTGATATGGGTGGGAACCCCCTCATCCAAGCAGAAGCAAAGCTTATTCAAGAACCACCCTTTAGACCTTACATCCCTTTCGAATGGCGTATCAAAAGCGTTAAACATGAGTTTGCACCCAATGGAGGCTATACAACACAAATAGACTGCGAACTTTTTGATGAAGGGCAGGAAGATGCCGCGGGAAATGTTGCCAACACCACACCAGATAAGGATGACATCATTGATTAGATTCAATGAGAGGAGGAGGTAGGTTTGTTGTCATTTTATTGAATGCAAGAAAAAATTAAAAAGCCAATAAATTGATAATGACTGCGATATGTGATTTGATCTACCAAGCTACTGGGAAAGAATGAAACTTAGTGATAACGATAAGTTAATATTTTCGCTGAAGCTTTTTAAAGGCTTCTTCTAAAAAAATGCTGCAAAAAATAAATGTAAAGACAAATATACCAAAAATGTAAACTAATGACAAAAAACCAAATATATCTATCATGTACGCACTAATGTAAAAAAATACCAATAAACTAAGTCTTACAACAGTTGACAGGAAAGACTCGTATGTTGCTCTGAGGTTATCGCCAATACTATTGTGCAGGGTAACTTCTACACGAAGAGATGTATATTTAATTAAATAAAAAATTATGCATACTAAAATAACGGCAATTTCTTTTTTTGGATCAAAGGAAACAATCGTGAAAATCATAAAAGCTGAAAGAAACAGCAGTAAAACAAAATTCATTCTCTCATTCAGTTTTGTAAATAAAAAACTAGCCAGTAGTTGGGAAAACAATATAAGAGAAAATATCATACCAAGATAAAAATAAGTTACATTAATATCATAGTCTTTAAATACCCACTGCCAATACTGCGAAAATATATTGAAAAAAATAAGTGAAAAATAAAAACATAGAGATATATAAGGAACTTTAACAAAAATAGATAACATTTCTCTTACGTCAGAAATTAAAGAATTCGGCTGTTCTGTTTTTTTCTCTCCTTTTAGATCATCCAAAAAAAATAAACCAAATATTGTTGTAATCATCATTAAAAATGCAGATATGTACCATATATATTGGCTAGAATAATCAGCAAAATACGCGCCTACCAAACTAAATATAAACATGCCAACATAATTATATTGAGAGCTGGAGCCAAGCACCTTTTTAGTAGATGTAAGCTTTTTTTTTGCGTATTGAACAAGTAGAGCATTGTAGGCACCAGCAATCAATGTAAGTGACAACGCGTTAAAAAATTCTGCTAAAAGAATACCGTAAAAGCCGTTAGAAACCCCCATAAAAAACAGCCATGCAGCTGAAAAAGCGGACGCCAAAATTATAGAGATTTTATAACTTTTTCTATCTGCAAAATATCCAAGAGGAATATCTGTAACCATCATAATAAAAGCTTGGAATGATTTAATTATACCTATATCAACAATAGTTAAGCCTTTTTCAAGCATATAAAACACAATAAAAGCGCCTGTCAAAATTCTTATACCATTAAATAGAAACCCAAATGTTAGTATACTAGCCATTTACTCACCAGCAGCGCTAATAAAGTAACTAATCCATTACTTCATATGAGACACATAAATTCATATCTTATTACAAATATGGAAATAGCCATTATATGGGTGTCTACTTTTATCAATTTGATATCCAGAAAAATCAATGAATAATGTACGTTCCATAATTTGACATTTGTCAAAATTCGTTAAATATTTCACTGCCTCAAGAGCTGCCAAAGAGCCAGTGACTGCATTATATGATTTGAAATCCCTCTTTAAATGCTACATTTTTGAAAAGATATCTTTCCAAAATGCAACTTAGTCTTTCTGTAAATAAAAGTCAATTCTTAGTACTTTTTTAGTTAATATGTACTTACGGTACCAGCTTTCTAACAGTTTATTTTTCAAAGGTTCAGCAATTTTGTGAAAGTTAGTGCCCCAAGAATGTCCATAACGTTTTTTCATTTTACATTTGAAATCGCGTTTGAAGATGGTTGGTATGTCCAATCGTCCGCATATAAATTGTGGAATAATTCGTCTACAGAACGAAACTTTTTTAACCTGCCTTCATCTATTTTAGCAAAAGCTACTCCTGTTTCTTCATTCGGCTGAAATAAGGCAGATAGAATGGCTTTATCTTTGTGAGTATAGGAACCAAAGCTTTCATGATATTGTTTACTGATAAACCAGAGACTTGAATAATTTGATTGGAAACATTCTGGATACCCTCTGATATATGCACCTGAACTATCTGATTAGCGTTCATTATGATTGTTATTTTATGAGCTATATTTCAATGTAGTATAATCGGGGTTTAATTTATTACTTTAATATTTTTAAGCAATCGCTCTCTTTTTCAAAAGTAAGGAATTATAACGCTTTTTTAGCTAAAGTGCTTATTTTCTATAATTATTTGAATCCTTCAAGGTAAGAAAGAATTTAATTTTAATATATCATGTCATTCAGCTCTACTTTTTGCAGGTTTTTTTATGAAGGGAACAATATGCAAAGAAAGGGCTTGCTCTCATTAAGAAATGGGAAGGCTTGCATTTACAATCTTATCAAGATTCCGTTGGTATGTGGACAATCGGCTATGGACATACAAGTGCTGCTGGAAAACCTGTTGTTCACAAAAATATGAATATCACTGAAGAAAAGGCAGAAAATATTCTTTACCAAGATTTGAGACAATTTGAGAATGCTGTTGAGCAAGCTGTCACGGTTTCTTTAACAGATGAGCAATTCGCAGCATTAGTGTCTTTTTGTTATAATGTAGGGACAGCAGCATTTTGCCAACTCTACACTTCTTAAAAAGCTGAATAAAGGTGATTATGAAGCTGTACCAGCCGAATTACAGAGATGGACTAAAGCGGGTGGAAAGCGTCTTCAAGGTCTTGTTAATCGTCGAGCAGCAGAAGCGGGGTTATGGGTGAAAGGGTCTTATGTTGCTTCCAACTATCAAACAGTAGAAACAAAAGAGCCAGCAGGTTTTTTAAAACTAGAAGCACTTGCACCAATCATTGGTTCTTTTTCGGGGCTTGGAGGCTTGTTAGCAGGGAATGGTCCCGTGCAATGGGCATTGGCAGCCATTATGGTGATAGCAGCCTGTATTGGTATTGCGTTTATAGCCAAGCGCTTTCATGAGCAACGCTTATGATGTGGTGGGTCAAGAAGAATCTCCTCCCTCTCATGGCAGCTTTCGCTGCTTTTTTTATGGCTTTAGTGAAAGCTTTTTTCCTTGGAAAAAACGCAGAGAAACAAAAGCAAACGAAGAAAGCTTTAGAGGCAGCAACAACACGGTTTGAGGTGGAAAATGAAATTAACAAAAAAAGTGATGCTGATGTGCGCGTTGAGCTTTCTCGCTGGGTGCGTGACGAATAAAAGCGCTTCTTGTGTTGGTTGGAGACCAATTTATTTGGAACGTCAAGACCTCACTACAATGAGTTCCAGCTTAGCAAGAGACATCTTAAAGCATAACAAACAGGGCGAACGCTTGTGTGGGTGGAAACATGGTTAAAAGAAAAACTGAAAAGCACACAGAGCTTACGGATGCAGAAAAGGAAATGCTTCAAGAGATAATTGTTACCTACCAAAGTGTGAAAATGATGTCTCGCTTTATGAAATGGATCGTGCTCATCATCGTTTTATTTATTCTTGAATTTGCACGTCTCGTAGATGCAGTAGACGATATTTTCACGCATCTAAAGCAGTGGTTATTAAAGAGTTAAAAGCTTGTTGCTTGAATTACTTTATAATACAATACTGAATATTTCTATCCCACACATCATAAAACATTTTTATTTCAGATATCTTTAAGGATTATCATGCTTTTTACTTCATTTAAATTAGAAAATTTTCGAGGAATTTCACAGCCTGTGGAAATAGATTTTACAAAAGGAAATCAAGATTTTCCTTTTGTTCTTGTTGGCAATAATGAATCGGGAAAAACTACAATTTTAAAAGGTATCAATTTCATATCTGTGCTTTGTAGAGCAAAGCAATTACCAGAAGATTTTTTCGTTTCTATTCGTCCAAAGAGCTCTTATTTTAATGGTGATATCGTTTTATCAGCATGTCTTTCTTGTAATAGTGACGATATGAATGCACTGAAATCTTTAGAAACACTTTCTAAAAAGCTAATCTGTAAAGACACTACAAATAATGAGTATGGAAAATT
This sequence comes from Bartonella rhinolophi, assembly GCF_036576165.1. Taxonomy (NCBI): domain Bacteria; kingdom Pseudomonadati; phylum Pseudomonadota; class Alphaproteobacteria; order Hyphomicrobiales; family Bartonellaceae; genus Bartonella; species Bartonella rhinolophi. Next base: position 36,968 of record NZ_JBAFWY010000010.1, on the reverse strand, counting down.
TGAATTGTCTTTTATCTATCCGTTTAAGAATAGTGTGTGTGATGAAGGTATTATATGCATTAATAAAAAACAGATAGATAAAGACGATTCTATTATGAAATGGATAGCTGAGCGAACTCCTGAAATAGTCTATTATGATGATTTTATGTTTGAGGTGCCTGATAAAATCAGATTTTTAAAAAGAAAATATGTAGCACAAGATTCATTATTAAGTTCAGAGAAAAATCACCAATGGCGGATGATTTTAAATGATTTCCTCATAGGAAGTTATTATATGCATGCGGGTGTAAAAGATGAAAAAGCTGTACCTGATATTAATTTTCAGCGCGATATTGTTGATTGTAATGATGTTGATGCGATTGATCAGCGTATGGCGTCGGTAAATGATTATTTAAATTCTGTAGTGAAAAAAGATTGGGTGGATATTACTGAAGGTAAAAGCGTATTTGATAATTGTGTAATAGAGAGATCTAATAGTAGCGATGGTAATTTTGTAGATTTTTGTTTAAAGGTTAAAGCAAAGAATCGTTCTTTTTCTTTGTATGAAAGGAGTAAAGGATTTCGTTGGTTCTTTTGTTTTAAAGTTTTTACTGAGGTTCGTAGACACAGAAGTAAAAATGGGATAGTTTTTTTATTAGATGAGCCAGCGAACAATTTACATATTCATCTACAAGAGAATATATTAGATTTTTTACAGAAATTATCGAGCTTAGAGGATAATAAAGTAATCTATTCGACGCATTCGCCTTACCTTATTAATCAAGGTAAACTAGATAATCTATTTTCTGTGCGTAATGAGGCAAGTGATTTTGAGCCACCTAGAGTTATGTGTAACAGATTTCTAGAATTAGATACCTTCACGAAAGAAGCTCAAAATGCTATTGAGCCTATTATTCAAAAAGCAAAGGTTCATATAACTCAAAAAATAAGTTTTTCATCAGCTGTACAAATACTTAAAGATATTGCTTCTGGTACGGGAAGTGTAGCGAAAATTATCAACTCCATAAGAAAGATTACTGGATTAGAATAATCGATCGTGAGATTATTGGCATATTCATTAGAAAATTTTAATAGTCTTTTAAAACAGGACTCAGAAAAAATTAAGACATTAGTTAATATAAAAATTTGAAAAAAGAACGCTCTTCATAGAGACGCGTTCGAAAATCCTATTCCCTCACCTTTATTTATGTATCCCTCACTTTTAAAAAAGAAAATAAAATCAATAAGTTATATGAAATAAAAAAGAACATGGTGCCCAAAAGAGGACTCGAACCTCCACGCCTTGCGGCACAGGTACCTGAAACCTGCGCGTCTACCAATTCCGCCATCTGGGCATAAACTTCATTTAAGCTTAGGGAGTAACTCTGTCAATAAAATTGTAAATTCACTTTTTCACAGAGAAGTATGGGATGAAACTCTTTATGTATATTACGATTTTAAAGATTTAAGATGATACGATTTTCTTTGATAAAATTGTTGAGTCAGAATTGAATGTGTAAATAATAGGAATGCCAGTTGCTAATTCTTGAGATATAATTTCTTCACCATTTAGACCTTCAAGTGCCATAATAAGAGCACGAAGAGAGTTACCATGTGCTGCGACCAAGACAGTTTGAGAGCGCAAAATATAAGGTTGGATATGGTAAAGATAATAGGGCCAAACGCGTGCACCAGTATCGCGTAAGCTTTCTCCATTAGGTGGTGCGATAGCATAAGAACGGCGCCATGCTTGTACTTGTTCTTGTCCCCATTGTTGACGCACTTCATCTTTATTCAGGCCAGATAGATCACCATAATCACGCTCATTTAATGCTGAATTTTTTATCAACTGCAAATCTGCTTGTCCCATTTGCTCTAAAATATGCTGAGCTGTTTTTTGCGCGCGCTGTAAGGCGGATGTGTAAGCGATATCAAATTTTAAACCAGCTGCTTTGAGTTTCTTTCCAGCGGTTATTGCTTCTGTATGACCTTTTTCTGTCAGGTCTGGGTCTTTCCAGCCAGTAAAAAGGTTTTTGAGATTCCATTCACTTTGTCCATGACGAATTAATACAAGTGTGCGTCCCATTATGAGTTTCCTGCGTCGGTTATTATTGGATGTTTAGGATTCATCACTCAATCCTAAAACATCGAGCATTGAATAAAGACCATTTTTTTGTTCCTTTGCCCATAAAGCTGCTTTTAATGCGCCATTGGCAAAAATAGAGCGTTCTTGTGCTGAGTGTGAAAGAACAATGCGCTCATGTGAGCCAGCGAAAGTAACGCTGTGATCGCCAATGACTGTTCCACCTCGTGAACAGGCAAAGCCAATAGTGCCTTTTTCACGCTTTCCCGTATAACCGTTGCGTCCACTAACGCTGACATCTTTGAGCATAACATTACGACCTTCAGCTGCGGCATTCCCAAGAAGAAAAGCTGTTCCAGAAGGAGCGTCAACTTTGCTAGAGTGATGCATCTCGTAAATCTCAATATCAAAATCATCAGGTTTTAATGCTTTGGCTGCTTTCTTTACGAGGTTAGACAAAAGATTAATTCCGAGGCTCATATTTCCAGATTTAACGATAGTTGTATATTGCGCAAAAGCTGCAATTTTTTCTTCTTCTTTTTTACTAAATCCTGTTGTTCCAATAATATGAACCAAACCTTTTTGAGAGGCATTGTTGGCATAGAGAACGCTGGTTTGTGGTTGAGAAAAATCTAAAATACCTTCTGTGTCAGAAAAGGCGTTCTCTGGGTCATCGGTGATGCGAATGCCGATGATATCTGAACCAATTAATATGCTTGCATCTTTTCCTACAAAAGGAGACTCTTTGCGTACAAGTACACTACAAAGTTCTACGTCCTTTCTACGCTGAATCGCTGCGATTAGTTCGCGTCCCATTTTTCCATTTCCACCAACAACTGTAAGACGCATATTTTTCTCCTTATAGCACTTTACTCTTTGAGTATAGGCAAATTCTCTTTTTCTTTCCAACAGTTCTGTATATAAGAAAAAAGATTTTACTTCTTTGGTTATTTAAACACACTGCTCGTTTATACAAATTTGTGAAGAGGTGCAGTCGTCACTATTAAAAAATAATATGAATACTGCTCAAAAAGCTCTTTAAATGTATGTTTGAGAAAATGATATGAATCTCATGTATGAGACATGTCATCCTTTGAGATTTTGCTGTAATAGAAGCGCACTAGAAGTATATTATCCATGAAATATTGCTTTCATTTTGTCTGGAAGAATTTTTCAAAAATCAAGGTCAGCGTAGTGAGTGCTTGCTGCAATACCTCGGACGCGATCTGTTAAAAGAGAGCGAAAAGAAGGTCGCGATTTAATTCGCATATACCAGTCTTTGGCTGCGGGAGATTGTTCCCAGTCAATTTCTCCGAGAAAATCAAGGACAGAAATAGAAGCTGCTGCTGCTAAATCTGCATAGGATAGTGCAGAATTAACTAACCAGTCACGGGATGCGCAGAGCCAATTGAGATAGTTCATATGGGGAAGAATATTAGCGCGCGCATTGCGTAAAATTTGCGAATCTGGAGCACCGCCACCAATGGCTATCGGCATTTCACGCTTGTAGATTCGTTCTCGCACAATATGGCGTATAGCTTCATTTTCAAATTTATTTAAAAACCAATCGTTAAGACGGCGTACTTCAGCACGATCTAAAGGGTTTTCTGGAAAAAATTTATTTCTTTGTTGCAAACTTCCACGTGTTTCATCTAAATATTCGGAAATAGCGGTGGCTCCTGATAATGGAGTTTCGTGTTCTGCAAGAAGAACGGGGACATTTCCAGCTGGATTGAGTGCAAGAAATTCGTGTCTTCTTGCCCATTCATGTTCTTCAATCAATTGGGTGGTTATATTATATTCTCCGAGAATAAGGCGTATGAAGCGGGAGGCAGAAGAGAGGGGCGAATGAAAAAGTGTCAGCATAGTCTACGCTATCAAAAATGAAGTTGACGGGTTTGTTAAAATGATAAGAATTTTTATAAAGATGCTTTGTTGGAAGTACAAGATCATTAGCAGCTGTCAGCAATCATACTTAATAATATATTAACGACAAGATGCATTTTATTGTGTGACTGCTTGCAAAATGGCAGCGCGCAATTCCTCTAAGCCTAATGCTTTTTCTGCAGATGTTATGAGAAGCTCAGGATAGGCTGCTGGATGTTTAAGAAGCTTTGTTTTTGTAATCATTACTAAATTTTCAAGTTCATTCGATTTTATTTTATCACTTTTTGTTAAAACAACTTGGTAAGAAACAGCTGCTTTATCAAGAAGGTTTAGAACATCGGCATCATTTTTTTTAATTCCGTGACGTGAATCAATCAAGACATACACACGTTTCAGTGTTGTACGTCCCCGTAAATAGCTAAAAACCAGATGTGTCCATGCTTCAACTAAATTTTTTGGGGCTTCAGCAAAACCATACCCTGGCATATCTACGAGTGCCATAGGAGGGAGGTCCCCTCGTTCTCCACTGAAACCGTCGGGTACAAAATAATTAAGTTCTTGCGTGCGCCCCGGTGTATTTGAGGTACGTGCTAAGCCTTTTTTCTGAACTAGTGCGTTGATTAGGGATGATTTTCCAACATTAGAACGCCCCGCGAATGCGATTTCTGGTGGTCCCTCAGGAGGAAGAAAGTGTATTGTAGGCACACCACGAATAAAAACCCAATTGCGAGAAAAAATTCCAGAAAAAGAAAAGCTTTTCGTCATTCATGCACTTCTTTTTTGGGTGATTTTTGCCACATGGCTCTCAGATTATTGAAAAGCTCAATTTTGACACCTTGACGTTTCATCATGATACTTTGCTGAATCATCGACAATACGTTGTTCCATGCCCAGTAAATAACAAGACCAACAGGGAAAGAAGCTAGCATAAAGGTAAAGATGACGGGCATCCACGTGACGATGAGAGCTTGCGTTTGATCTTGGGGTGCTGGGTTCATACGCATTTGTAAAAACATTGTGATCCCCATGATGAAAGGCCATGCACCAAGCATGAGAAATGTTGGAACTGTATAAGGTAAGAGACCAAACAGATTAAAAAGAGAAGTTGGGTCAGGTGCTGCCAAATCTTGAACCCAACCAAAGAAAGGGGCATGCCGCATTTCAATGGTGATATACAAAACTTTATAAAGAGCAAAGAATATTGGAAATTGAACCAACATTGGCCAACATCCTGCAAGAGGATTGATATTTTGAGTTTTATATAGCTCTACGATTGCTTGTTGTTGTTTTGTCCGATCATCTGGATACTTTTCTTTAATTTCTTGTAACATCGGCTGCAAAAGTTTCATACGTGCCATAGACTTGTAAGACTTATTTGCAAGCGGGAATAGAAGTGTTTTCAAGAGTACTGTGACAAGAAGAATGGCAACACCAAAATTACCTGTTTGCTTATAAAGCATGTCAATGAGAGAAAACATTGGCTTTGTGATAAAATCAAACCAGCCCCAATCAATTAAAAGAGCAAACTTCTTAATATTTAGCTCATTTTGATAGTAATTAATAATTTCAACTTGTTTTGCACCAGCAAAAAGACGATTTGTGACGGTTTTTGTTTCATGGGGTGCAATAGTTAAAGGCGTACTATGCAGGTCAGACTGATAGTGGGTATTCAGATGATCGAAATAAATAAAGCGGCTTGTATATTCTTTATCCTGTGAAGGAATAACCGCAACAGCCCAATATTTATCTGTGATACCGATCCAACCTCCCGTAACTCTAGGAAAAGTCATACTTTTTTTTCCATTATCAGGATTTGGATTAAGCTCTGCTAAGGTTTTGTACTTTTCAGTTTTGAGTGAATCACCCGCAATACCTATCATGCCTTCATGAAGTAAATAGGTTGCATTTGTATCTTCTGGGGGAGCTGCACGTGCAACGCGAGCGTAAGACGAAAGATATATGGGCTCATCACTTTCATTACTAATAGAATCTTCAATGGTAAACATATAGTGGTCATCAACCGAAATGGTGCGGCGGAAAATCTGTCCTTGTCCATTATTGTAGATTAAAGTAACAGGTGTTGAAGGAGTTAGCGTTATATTTTCTCCTTCTATTTGCCATTGTGTTTTAGGGTTCGGCAATGCTTCTGCTGGTAAAGATAAGCTTATAAAGCCAAATTCTGCAAGATAGGTTGTTGAGAATCCCTTAGGATTTAGCAAAGCAATTTCTGGTGATTCTTTATCTACGGTTAGGCGATATTTTTTGAGCAAAAGGTCATCAAATTGTGCACCAACAAGACTAATGGAGCCTTCAAGTTCACTAGTTTTGATTGTGATACGGTTTGTTGTCGCCAATGCAGCTTTTCGCATTTCAGGAGTCATTGGGTAATTGGTTTCAGATGCTGATCCATGAGTGAGTGCATCATCAGAAAAATTTGTTTTGCCAGTGCTAGATGCAGATTGTTGTTTTGACAACTGCTGCGCAATGATTTGTTGTTGTTGCAATTCGGCTTGTTTGGGAACAACATAAAGAAAATGCCATGCGATGAGCACTACAAAAGACAATCCAATAGCGATAAAAAAATTGCGGTTATATTCCATTTGTATTACTCTGTTGTCGTTGTTGGCATTTTGTTTTTGACTTTATCCGTCGGCTTAATTCGTTGATCAAAGACGTAAAAGGAGCATGGAGCACATCTCGATGTGCTACAATGACGTAGTCTGTTCCTGCTTCCATATCGTCTGCTAAACCAACTCTTACTGCTTCACGTAAGCGTCTTTTTATACGATTACGTTTGACTGCATTACCGTTTTTACGCGTGACAGTAAAGCCCACACGTGCAACAAGGGGACGCTTTATGTCTGCTATTTGTTCACGAGGTTTAACTTCAAGCAAAAACAAAGGACCACGTCGCTTTTCTCCTGTGCGTACAGCTAAAAAATCTGCTCTTTTACGAATGCGGCAGGGATGTTTTTTTTTCATAAAGAACATTTCGCAATTTCACTAAATGCCTGCAAAAACAGGCATCAAAGGTTCACAACGAAAGCTTCACAACAAGGAAAAATCAACAATATTCAACTTGTTGTAAAAATTTAATAGTTAAGCGGATAATCGCTTACGTCCACGGGCACGCCGAGCTGCAATAACTTTACGTCCACCAGCTGTTGCCATGCGTGCACGAAATCCATGGCGGCGTTTACGAACAAGTTTAGAGGGGTTGTAAGTACGTTTCATTTATTTAATACCGCAGTGTGCGGCCCTTCTTAATTCATGGGCAGTTATGCATTAGATGAACAAGCTTACTTTCATTGAATGATTGCTAATCCATAAGGAAAAACATAAAAAAAGTCAATCTTAGATTATCTTTCTATTCCTTGAAAAAATGTAAAAAGGTTCTACAACGAATGTTTATTTTCGTGTGTAACACTTTAAAATTCTAAGAAAATAATGAGTGGTTACAATGATTCAGTTTACAGTTATTTTTTCTGTACTACAAATGAATAGCAAAAGCGTTAAGAAGAGCTACAGAAAGCAGATTATTATATAATGGTTATTGTATAATTATGAAAGATATTGTTTTGTGTATGCGCTGGTTCTATTTTCAATATGAAAAATTTGCTCAACTTTTTGGATTTTAGAGGTGCTTATAGGAGAATCTGTAAAGCTTGATTGTATAACAAAGTGTGTCTTTTAGGATTTCGTAACAGATTTTCTACGCAAAGTTTTTATTTGAGGTTGGCTTCATGTTTTGAAAGGGATAAGGTATAAGCTATTAACACTTTATAACTCTCATAAAGTGGAAAATCTTCAAGAGATGAGCGATAAGTGTTTTCGTCTTTATTGCTAAATTGCTAAATTCTCTAGCATTTGTACAGAGAGGAAAGAGTGTGAAGCCTATCACAAGCGAGGCTATTCGCAAAGAGTTACGTAAAATTAAAGGACCAGATTTTGAAGGCGATATTGTATCGTTGGGGCTTCTTTCAGAAATATTAATTGCTAATGGTAAGGTTTTCTTTTCCATTACAGTTCCTGATGGTCGTCTGCAGGAGTGGGAAGCGTTGCGCTGTTATGCTGAAAAAGTGGTGTGCGCTATGGATGGGGTTGAGTCTGTTATTGTTACACTGACGGCGGAAAAAAAATCGAAGGTACCTCTTCAAGCACGTAACGATGCAGTTTTTTCTGCACAAAAACGTAAAGCAAATCTATTGCCTGCGAAGATGCCGATAGAAGGTGTACGGCATGTAATTGCGGTTGCTTCTGGAAAAGGGGGCGTTGGCAAATCTACAATGGCGATAAATATTGCCTTAGCTTTGCAAGATTTTGGGTTCAAGACGGGTTTGATGGATGCTGATATTTATGGTCCATCTTTACCACGTTTGACAGGGCTTGTTCATCAAAAACCACAGTTGAGTGATAGGAAAAAGCTTCAACCACTTGAAAAATTCGGTCTTAAATTGATGTCAATGGGATTTTTGGTTGAGGAAGAAAAGCCAGTAGTATGGCGTGGTCCTATGGTGATGGCAGCTGTAACGCAATTGTTAAGAGATGTTTTATGGGAGCCCCTTGATGTTTTGGTGGTTGATATGCCACCAGGGACAGGAGATGCGCAATTAACGCTCGCTCAGCAAGTCCCTTTGACGGGGGCGCTGATCGTTTCTACTCCACAGGATCTTGCCTTGGTTGATGCGCGTAAAGCGATAGAAATGTTTATGAAAGTTGGTGTTCCTATCTTAGGGCTTATTGAGAATATGAGTTATTTTATTGCTCCCGATACGCGAAAGCGATACGATATTTTTGGTTATGGTGGTACACGTGCAGAAGCGGAACGCCGAGCTGTTCCTTTTTTGGCAGAAGTGCCGCTTGATGCAGTTTTACGCTCTTCTTCAGATGATGGTATGCCAATCTTTGTTGCTAAGCCTGATGGCGAGCATGCCAAGCTTTATCGTACTATAATTGATAAAATAAAAAATAATTTTTGTTAAATTTATGTTTTTCTAAAAGGGTTTTCTAAAATCTAATCATTCGAAATATAAAGAACATTAAAAGAAAAAAAGGGTTTTTTATGGGAACTGCAATACATGAGCGTCTTATTGTTGGGTTAGATGTTCCAAATGTGAAACAAGCAGAAAAACTGATCACGCAATTGGGCGATGATGTTTGTTTTTATAAAATAGGCTATCAGTTAGTTTTTGCTGGTGGAATAGAATTAGCTAAAGAGCTCATTAAGGCGCAAAAAAAAGTATTTCTTGATATGAAATTACTGGATATTGATCACACCGTTGCAAAAGCTGTGGAGAATATTATTAAATTAGGCGTTTCGATGCTGACGATTCACGCTTATCCAAAAACAATGCAGACAGCCGTTGCTGTCGCTAAGGGGAGCGATTTATGTTTGCTTGGGGTAACGGTTTTGACATCAATGGATGATGCCGATTTGGAAAATGCAGGCTATAGAGAAAATTTGAAAAATTTAGTTCTTAAAAGAGCTGAACAAGCACGAAATGTAGGAATGGGTGGGATTGTTGCTTCGGCTCTGGAAGCAGAGGCTTTGCGGAAAGTTATTGGAGCTGATATGGCATTGATTACACCAGGGATTCGTCCTTTGGGAAGCGATAATGATGATCAAAAACGGGTTATGACGCCAAAAAAAGCATTAAATGCTGGAGCAAGTCATCTTGTTGTGGCGCGACCAATTGTTCAAGCAATTGATCCTGTGGCAGCGACAAAGAAAATTTTGGCAGAAATGGCAGATGATCACTAATAAAGATATTGGTGAGACCTTAGGGAGAGGAGGTATGTGATGATGAAAGAAGGGTATGAGTGAAAAAGCCTATTTCATAGGCGCCCATGCTTATTCTGCGCCCGTTATGGAATCAGCGCTGTATTTGGTGGCAACGCCTATTGGGAATCTTGCAGATATAACTCTTCGTGCTTTGCAAGTGCTTGCAGGAGTTGATATTTTAGCGTGTGAGGATACGCGGGTGACGCGCATTTTGTTGGAACGCTACGGTATTCAAAAAAAAACATTTATTTATCATGAACATAATGCACAAAAATCAGGGGCACGATTATTAGCGGCTTTGGCAGAAAACAAAACCGTGGCGCTTGTTTCAGATGCTGGGACACCGCTTATTTCTGATCCTGGTTTTAAGTTGGTTGAACAGGCACGTGAAGCTGGTCACATGATTGTTCCGATTCCTGGTGCATCAGCTCTTTTAGCCGCTTTAGTGGCGACGGGGCTTCCCACCGATAGTTTTTTCTTTGCAGGTTTTTTGAGTGCGCGCAAGTCACAACGTCAAAAACGATTAGAACAATTAAAAGCTATTCCTGCCACTTTGATTTTTTATGAATCGCCTCATCGTCTTATCGAGACTTTACAAGATATGATTTCTATTTTTTCGGCTGATCGACCTGCTGCAATATGTCGCGAATTAACAAAAAAGTTTGAAACGGTAAATGTTTCTAATTTAGGTACTTTATTTGAAAATTATAGAGAACAGGCACATATTCGTGGAGAAATTGTTGTGCTTGTTGGTGCAGGACTTCCCTCTTTGGAAGTGATGAGCGATCAAGAGATTGATGAAATGTTATTAGATTTGGCACGCGTGCATTCTGCTGCTAAGGTGGCGGCAATGGTTGCTAAAAAAACTGGCTTAAAAAAGCAAGAACTCTTTCAACGGTTGACTTTTTTAAAAGATGCATAAAATTAAGCAAAAAGAGCGCAGACAAAAATCTTTTTATCGAGGTGTTCGTGCGGAAAAATGGGCAGCTTGGTGGTTGCGTTTTAAAGGATTTCACATTGCTGAAATTCGTTTTAAAACAAAGTGTGGTGAGATCGATTTAATTGCACGGCGTGGAAATCTTGTTTTGATCGTTGAGGTAAAAGCACGTTCAACATTGGTTGAAGCAATGGCTGCGGTTTCTCGGATGAATGAGAGGCGCATTGAAGCAGCAGCAGATATTTGGTTAGCACGGCAAAGAGATCGTTCTCTTTTATGTGTGCGTTTTGATTTGATTGCAGTTTTGCCGTGGCGTTTTCCGCATCATATTCCAGCGTTTTTTACGTCTGACAAATGAAAATTTCCATATCGTTTAGACTATGATAGGTAAAAATTCATTTTTATGTATATGTATTTATGGATGAAAAAGTGAGTAACAATTTAAACTCTATGAGGAGCGAGAGATGGATGATTATGAAAAATTTGCAACTGGCTTGTTGATTGTTTTTGGAGCGCTGGTTATTGGTGGTCTTATGGCAGTGCATATTGTACTCATGAATAAGTCAGGTTTTTTGTTTGCATTAACGGCAGCTATTGTTGGTTGGTTTTCTGCTTTTGCAGTTCTCTTTGATAAGCCCAAAATCTATTTGGGATTGATTATTCTTGCTGTGTTATGTGTTGCTTCTTCAATTAGCATTTACGTTAGTTAAAATGAGTGAAACGCTGATTGGATTCCATTTAAAATTATCTATGAAAGTGAGAAAGAGAAATGAAAATTGGCTTTTTAGGAACCGGTAAAATCAGCGCTTCAATGGTGGATGGCTTAATGAATAGCACTTTTGATGTTCCTTCAATTATTGTTTCGCCACGTAATGCACAAATAGCAGAGCGCCTTTCGCGCAGTTATGCTAAGGTTATAATTGCCGAAAACAATCAAGCATTGCTGGATATTAGTGATTGTGTTTTTCTTTGTTTACCCAATCAAATTGCAGAAGAGGTTCTGCGTTCTCTTCGTTTTCGTCCAGAACAGCTTGTTGTTTCTGTACTTGCTATGGCAAAAGCAGCAGAAGTTGAAGAATGGATCAATCATAAAGTTTATCGTGCTGTTCCGCTTCCTTTTGTCGCGGAATGCAAAAATTTAACGCCAATTTATCCTGACCACCCATTTTTACGCACTTTATTTGATGCTTTGGGCGGTACAGTGGTGTTGGATGCAGAAGATCAGTTTAACCTGTTCATGACTGCGGGTTCACTAATGGGGGTTTATTTTAATTTTATAGAAACAGCACATCAGTGGTTTGTTGCACAGGGGTTAAAGAAACAGCAGTCGGCAGAGTTTCTTGCGATGATGTTTGGAAGTCTTACTGATGAAATGCGCAAAATTATAGCGACTGATGGTTCTGCATCTCTCGATTTTGCGTTGCTTGAGAAAGAATTTTCAACGAAGGGAGGAACAAATGAATTTTTATCAAACTGTTTTTCTCGCCAAGGTGGAAGAAGTGCTTTAATAACGGCTCTTGAGACAACTTTGCAGAAAATGAACGCTTCATTTACAAATTAGAATGTTTGCTCAATATTTCTTTTTTCATTCGAATGAATGGGATATTAACGTGTTTACATGAATACAGAATCTACAAAATTGTTTGTTAAGTGCGTTCAATAGTAAGAGGGGTTCATATTTGGGATTTTGCTATAGCGCGTCAAAGTGGTTAAAATATTTTTGATCATTGATAGAAAAAATTATTTAATAAAAACATGTTATACGATTTTTTGATGAAAAAAGTTTAACAAAAAAATTGAGACATTGTATTATGGCGTGTTATGGGTGTGGTATAAAGTGCGTTTTATTTTGCATCAATGGAGTAAGGTAAGATTTTGAGTTAAGAGAAGACTTTACCATTGATTGCATTTTATAGCTTCCAACTTTAGCGAAATGAACAATCATTACATATTTGGGTAAATAGGTCCTTCATTTCCTTGTGGGCAGGTCCAATTGATATTTTGGTTGGGATCTTTGATGTCACATGTTTTACAATGGATGCAGTTTGAAGCATTGATAACATAAGCTTCATGGTTATCATGGTTTAGCCATTCATAGACAGCGGCAGGGCAATAGCGTGCAGAAGGTCCTCCATAGATTGCGTATTCAGAGTTTTTTTGTTTTTCTAGTGAGACTATTTTTAAATGACAAGGTTGCATTTCTTCGTGATGCGTATTAGAGAGCGCAACACTGGAAAGACGATCAAAGGTTACAATACCATCGGGTTTTGGATAAGCAATGGGTTGGAATTTTTCTGCTGGTTCAAGACACGCGTAATCCGCTTTTTTGTGTGGAAGTGTTTTAAATAGGGAAAACCCGAACAGCTGTTGCCACCATATATCAAAGCCTGCGAGTGTCATTCCATGTTTTGTGCCGTATTTTGCCCAGAGTGGTTTAGCATTGCGCACTTTATAAAGATCTTTGCCAATGGGACCTTTTCGCCAATGTTCTTCGATTTCTTTCACTTCATCATGAGCGCGCCCTTGAGCAAGAGCTATAGCAATTTTATCGGCTGCCAATATACCTGATAAGATCGCATTGTGTGATCCTTTGATACGAGGGACATTAACAAAACCAGCAGCACAGCCGATAAGTGCTCCACCAGGAAAGGTGAGTTTTGGTACAGACTGCCAACCACCTTCGCTGATAACACGTGCGCCATAGGAAAGGCGTTTTGCGTCTTTGAAGATCTCATAGAGTTTTGGGTGTGTTTTAAAACGTTGAAATTCTTCAAAGGGAGAGAGATAAGGATTTTGATAATCTAAATGCACCACAAAGCCGACAGAAATTAAATTGTTTTCTTGATGATAAAGAAAACCTCCACCGCCAGTGTTATTATCTAATGGCCAGCCAGTAAAATGTTGAACTAAACCAAGTCTATGTTTTGTAGGATTAACTTCCCAGAGTTCTTTGAGACCAAGACCGAACTTTTGGGGTTCACGACCTTTGCTGAGATCAAATTTTTGTATCAGTTGTTTCGCAATTGAACCACGTGCTCCTTCGGCAATCAGAGTATATTTAGCCAATAATGCCATCCCAGGCATATAATTTTTTCTAGGGGTTCCATCTTTATCAAGACCCATATCACCTGTAAGAACACCAATGATAGCTCCGTTATCATTTTGGATAGTATGCGATACGGCAAAACCAGGATAAATTTCAACGCCGAGCGCCTCGGCTTTTTTACTTAGCCAACGACAGACATCTCCCAGTGAAACAATGTAGCAACCATCATTTGATAAGATTTTTGGGCGAAAAATATTGGGAAATATTGTGGCGGATTTCGGCTTCAGAAAAAAAAGCTGATCACTAGTGACAGGTGTTTTGAAAGGGTGATGGTGCTCACTTTTCCATTCTGGCAAGAGTGTGTCAATACCAATGGGATCAATAACTGCACCAGATAGAATGTGAGCACCGACTTGGGTACCTTTTTCAACGATTGTAACAGAAAGTTTAGGGTTAATCTGTTTTAAGCGGATTGCGGCAGAAAGTCCTGCAGGTCCTGCTCCCACAATTACTATGTCAAATTCCATGCTTTCGCGTTGGTGATGCAGAGACGCATTCATGGTTTATAAAGCTTTCTCCAATTCAGGAATAATTTGATGAAGGTCGCCGACAAGGGCGTAGTCAGCAATTTGCATAATGGGGGCTTCTTCATCCTTATTAATGGCTACAATAACTTGTGCGTCCATTATTCCAGCTAAATGCTGAATTGCACCAGAAATGCCAACGGCAATATAAAGTTCAGGAGCGACGATTTTTCCTGTTTGCCCGATTTGCCAATCATTAGGGGCGTAGCCTGCATCAACAGCTGCTCGGCTAGCACCTAAGGCAGCTTCTAATTTATTGGCAAGAGGGAGAAGGAGCGCCATAAATTGCTCCTGAGAACCAAGACCGCGCCCGCCAGATACAATAACACGTGCTGAAGCAATATTAGGACAATCACTTTTACTGGTTTCTTCTTTAATGAAAGAAGAAAGGTTTGGATTGGGAGCTGGCGTTATTGTTTTAATAGGAGCAGCGTCATTTTGAGAGGGAGCTGGCGTGAAGCAGGCTGTGCGTACGGTTATAATTTTTTTAAGATCATTGCTGCGGACAGTTTCAATAGCATTCCCTGCATAAATTGGTCGTTTAAAGGTATGAGGTGCGACAATAGAGATGATATCTGAAATTTGCATAACATCAAGAAGAGCAGCCACACGTGGCATTATATTTTTGCCCATGTTGGTAGAAGCAGCCATGATCACATCGTAATCATTTGCTCGTTGAACGATCGTATCTGCTACGGGTTCAGCTAACTGATTTGCTAAGTAATCGGCTTCAGCAATAAGGACTTGCCGTACACCAGCCAGATGCGCAGTGTTTTCGGCAAGTGTTTGAACCTTTGTGCCACAAACCAAAATATCAATATTATCGCTGATTTCTCGAGCGGCGGTGAGTGCTTTTGCAGTTTCTTCTGTATTGTGTTCAGCCAATAAAAGAATTGCCATAAATTTTTGCCCTTTTATGCATTGTTGCTTTTAACCAGTTTACTCTCGAATATTAAATGCGCTTTGTTTGTTTTAGTGCACTGATAAGCTCTGCTACATTAGCCATTTTGACACCAGATTTCCGAGGTTGTGGCTCTTCAACGCTGAGAACTGTTAAGCGTGCTTGCGTGTTCACACCAAGATCAGAAAGTGCTTTTTGTTCAATGGGTTTCTTTTTCGCTTTCATAATATTAGGGAGAGAAGTATAGCGTGGCTCGTTTAATCGCAGATCAGCAGTCATAACCATGGGAAGGGGGAGACAAATAGTTTGTGTGCCGTTATCGACTTCGCGGGTGACTGTTGCATATCCATTTTCTATGTTGAGAGATGAGGCAAAAGTTGCTTGCCCCCAACCAAGAAGGGCAGCCAGCATTTGCCCAGTTTGGTTGCTATCATCATCAATGGCTTGCTTACCCAAAAAGACCATATCTGGTTTTTCTTCATGAATAATTCGTTTGAGAATTTTAGCAATTGCTAAGGGTTCGAGTGTTTCTTCAGTTGTTACAAGGACGGCTCGGTCAGCACCCATTGCAAGTCCAGTTCGCAAAGTTTCTTGTGCTGCTTCTGGTCCAATTGAAACAAGAACAACTTCTGAAATTTTTCCAGATTCTTTCTGGCGAACTGCCTCTTCTACGGCAATTTCGTCAAAAGGGTTCATAGACATTTTTACATGGGACAGATCAACACCTGTGCTATCAGGTTTGACGCGTATTTTGATATTATAATCAACAACACGTTTGACAGCGACAACTACCTTCATAATGATCCTCTTTATTTATACGACCACAAGTTTATAATAATAATGATCAGAAACCAAATCGTTTAGAGCTGAATTTCTTTTATAATTTTTTTTAATCATGTAAGCTTTCTTACATTTATTTGTATTTTTTATCATTAACTGTTGTGCACAGTTTATATTTTTGCTGCTTTATTTCTTAATAGTTGCTTTCTTCTCTACATAAAAGGTACAAAACCTAATCGGGTATTGGCTTCAAAAATTGAACATATTCATCATAGTTTGTGCAACAGTTTCATGAAAGGAACTTAAAATAAGGGGTGCTAAAAATGGTATAAATATATGAATAACAAAATGGGAATATCCTTTTTTAGTTCCACATGCTCAGATTCTATGGCTATGATGCGTATTCCATGGTAACGATACAATAGTGAGAAGAAAAATGGTCGTTTTTCAATTCAAATATTGAGAGTAGGGACATCAAAATTATTATTTTAAGTGCTTCTGATAATTTTTAAAGCTCTATTTACTAAAATAACGCACACTTCTCACTCATTTGTGCGATTCTTCGAAGAAGATAAATGAGGGGTAGCGTTTTGTGAGTACGAAAAGCCATATTATAAATCAAGTTCCACACGACAAATTTTCTTCTTTTGCTGTTAAGCAAAAGGAGGCAGTGAGTGCGCATGCTGCAATGACAATGTCGGATATTGCTACAAATTTACGCTCTGTTCATGCACAAATGCAGATGAAGTCTTCGCCTCATCATTTGGTATCACCAAGCTCCATGGAAGATAGTTTTAAGTCTTATTTGGATGATATTAGCCGCGCAATTTTGGCCGAGTATTCTATGCGCAATAAGAGAGAAAAAGAGCTTTTTGAGCATTTGGGGCAGATTAAAATGCTTATTCAAAATTTGCATAATGATTTGCGTAGCGAAAAGAAAAATTCGCAAGAAGCTGCAATGACACGACGTGTTTCTCGTTCAAAGTCGCTTAATTCTATAGTGCACCATCTTGCTCATATGGAAAGCCAAATTAGCTTTTCGTGCCAAGAGGCACCAAATTTTTCAGAACAGAAAAGCATGAATCAAACCCAAATAAATGCTGTAAATGCATCCCAACAAGATGGGGAAAATTCTTTGCCAACAAACGTCACGAAGCCTTCTTTAAAAGAAGCTGAAGGGCTTATCATGCATTTTGCACCAAATATTCAAACATCTGGAGGTTGCGTTGAGGATAGTCAGTGTGATTCTTCTTTAAAAGCAAAGCCTTTGAGGGAGAGATTTTTTTTACGTTATTCTGTTAAAAAATTACTTATTTGTTTTTTAATTATTGCATTTATGGTAGCGATAACGTTATGTTCCTATAGCTTTTTAAGAGGGGCTCGTTTTTTTAATTTGTGATGTTGTTATTAGATCAGTGAATGTGAGGGGTGTATTTACACAATTTATGATTTTTCAACGATGTGTGTAAAGTCTAAAACTGTTCTTTTTAAAAATGCAACAAAGGTTATTAAAAAAGAGCTTAAAACTATTCAAACAAACCTCAAATTATATTGAAGGTTCTGTAAGTGAGTATTTATTTACCAATTGCTGAAATGTCGCTTAACATGCTGATTTTGATTGGTATGGGGGTGGTGGCAGGTTTTTTTTCAGGTCTTTTTGGGATTGGTGGTGGTTTTTTAATCACGCCTTTATTGATCTTCTATAATATTCCTCCTGCTATTGCTGTTGGAACGGGGGCTAATCAGATGATTGCATCATCTGTGACGGGTGCGATTGCACATTTTAGAAGGCGTACTCTTGATATTAAGCTTGGTATTCTTTTAACGATTGGAGGGGGGATTGGCTCTTTAATCGGAATTCAAATTTTTTCAATTTTAAAGGAACTGGGACAATTGGATCTCATTATTTCACTTCTTTATGTGATTTTACTTGGGAGTGTTGGAAGTTTGATGATTATTGAGAGCTGGTGTGATATGATGCGACAGCGCAAAGCACAAAAAATCCATATTCGTCTTGCTGGCCGGCATAATTGGATTCATAAATTGCCGTTTAAAATGCGTTTTCGAACATCGATGATATATGTAAGCATTATTCCAGTTTTAGGAATTGGTTTAATTGTCGGGTTGCTTTCTTCTATTATGGGAATCGGTGGAGGATTTTTCACGGTGCCAGCGCTGGTTTACCTTTTACGTGTTCCAACTAGTGTAGTGATTGGAACTTCACTTTTTCAGATTACATTTGTCTCTTCTTTTACAACAATTTTACAAAGTGTGAGTCATCAGTCTGTTGATATTGTTTTAGCTTTTTTGTTGATGCTTGGAGGCAGTATTGGTGTGCAATACGGAATACGGGCTGGACGAAAGTTAAAGGCTGAACAACTGCGTATGGCGCTTGCATTTTTGGTGTTGATTGTGTGTATGCGCCTTGCTTTTCAATTATTTATACGCCCTGATAATCTTTTCTCTTTAGCTACTTTTATGAGATAAAAATGGGTAAATTGTTTTCTTTATGCATAATCTCAAGCTGGTTTTATGTACTTCCTTTTTCTACGTGGGCGGATGTGGGTGGGGAAGTTGCATCGGTTGATCGTGAAGCGATTCAGATTATTGTCACAACAAATACGATCACAGTTGATGCACATTTTGATGGTCGTGATCTTTATATTGCTGGAGTTTTGGAAAATATTGATCCGTTATATTCTCGACAAAAACGCTATGATATTGTTGTGATCTTGGAAGGACAAGCACGACCTATGGTGATGCGAGAAAAGAAACGGAATGCTGGAGTTTGGGTTAATTCAGGTTCCCTCATTTTTGAAAATGTTCCCTCCTTTTATTCAATGGTAACAACGCGTGCAATTGATGATATTACCAGTGCTGAAAATTATAAACGTTTGAGGTTGGGGTTATCTTATTTTTTGCTGCAGACGAATGAAAAAGATCCAGCAAAAATACAAACTTTTCGCAATGAGCTTATAAAGTTGCAAAAAGCTAAAAAGCTTTATAATGAAGAAGTAGGTGGTGTTCATTTTGGTTCTGGTTCGCTTTTTACGGCGCATTTTCAGTTGCCAGCAAATATTCCTGTTGGACATTATCAGGTGCATGCTTATCTTTTTCGTGATGAACAGTTTATTGATAGCGCAACCACTACACTTGAAATAGTTAAAGCGCATATTGCTTATACAATTTTCTATGGAGCTCACAAATACAGTTTGTTGTATGGTATTATTGCAGTGCTTGTGGCTGTTAGTACAGGCTTTTTATGTCGTTTGATTTTTCGAAAAGATTAGCAAGAGAAAATTCTAAGATATTTATTTTTTGCAGAAAATGCGTAAAAAAGAAAGACAGGTACAACAATGATTGCTCTCATTACGGTTATATGAAAAAAGTTTGCAAAAATTATCAATCCTATCTCTCCATAAAAAATTAGAAAAATTTACGGATTGTTTGCTTAGTATCATGAAGTATTCATTTTAAAAAATTTGCCATGATGTCGACGAGAAATAATAGAATAATAAGAGACTCTTTGGCATATCTGCACGTATATCGCATTTCAGTTACGTAATAAGAAGAAAATAAAAGAAAGGCTATTCCAGTGCTTTTTTTGTGTTTATTTCTCTGTAAGACTGGTGGAACATTTGTATTCATGTTTCAAGTGTGTTCATATTTTGTTAACACTTTTCGTGAGAGGGGGGAGATTTTTTAGTACGTTGAGAATTTCCCAATAGCAAATAATATGTTGTGTATAGAATCTCATTTGGGACATTCTATTTTATAGAGGTGTTGTTCATTTTGATGGATACATGTTTGTGTAAGTATTAAGATTGAATATCTCAACATCCGTGAATTGGAAAAAATGGTAAATTTGTTTGTTGAAAAAACAGTAGCCACGAATGTAGTGGAATTTAGTGTTTCTGAAATAGCGGGTGCTTTAAAGCGCGTTGTTGAAGAAAAGTTTGGTTATGTGCGGGTGCGTGGAGAAATATCAGGTTATCGCGGTCCACATGCTTCATCAGGTCACGCCTATTTTGCTTTGAAAGATGATAAGGCTCGGTTAGAGGCTGTTATTTGGCGTGGTGTTATGGGCAAGCTCAAATTTCCTCCTGAAGAAGGAATGGAAGTGGTTGCTGTGGGCAAGCTTACGACTTTTTCTGGATCATCAAAGTATCAAATTGTCATTGAAGCTCTTGAGCCAACGGGGGTTGGTGCTTTGATGACTCTTCTAGAAAATCGCAAAAAAAAGTTTGCCGATGAAGGCTTATTTGATGAAGCAAAGAAAAAGCCTTTGCCTTATATGCCCAAAATTATAGGTGTTGTGACATCACCAACAGGTGCTGTTATTCGCGATATTATTCATCGTATATCAGATCGTTTTCCGTTGCATATTTTGGTTTGGCCCGTACGGGTTCAGGGAGAAACAAGTGGTCAGGAAGTGGCTGCTGCTATTGAAGGTTTTAATGCGTTGCCTTTAGAAGGTGTTGTTCCTAAACCTGATGTCATTATTGTTGCACGAGGAGGAGGAAGCTTAGAAGATTTGTGGGGGTTTAATGATGAAGCTGTTGTTCGTGCTGTTTATGCTTCTTCTCTTCCTGTTATTTCTGCCGTTGGGCATGAGACGGACTGGACTTTGATTGATTATGTCGCTGATTGGCGCGCTCCAACTCCTACAGGAGCGGCAGAACGAGCAGTTCCCGTTAAGCTTGATCTTGAAGTACAAGTGGCATCGCTTGGTGCGCGCTTGCGTAAGGGATTGGTACGTTATTTTGATTTTTATCAACAAAGGTTGCGTGCAGTTGTGCGAGGTCTTCCGACTGCTGATCAGCTTTTTGCTTTATCTCGGCGTAGTTTTGATGAAATTTCAAGTCGATTACAGCGTGCCTTTTGTGTGAGCTACGAAAAAAAACGTTTTTATTTTCATGCAGTTAATCTACGTTTTTCGCCGCGTTTATTGAATTTTGATTTTCACCAACAAAAATTATATGCAGTTGTGCAAAGGCTTCAGAATGCCAACCAATTTTTCGTTTTACCTCGGCGTAATTTTAGTGAAACTTTAAGTCGATTACAGCGTGCTTTTTGTGTGAATTATGAGAAAAAACGTTTTTATTTTTGTGCATTTGGTACACGACTTTCGTTACGTTTACTAAATACTGAAAAAGCACAACGCAATATAACGGAATATACTGCACGTCTTTGTCGTGCTTTTTTGCGCAATGTTGAAAAACAACGCGCTCGGACGGAAATAGCATTCAGGATTTTAAGAAGCACTTCATATCAAAATATTTTAGAACGTGGTTTTGTTTTGGCTTTGGGGCAAGATAATAAGCCTATTAAGCGGTTGGTGCAGGTTCCTGAAACAGGATCCATAAATTTGCGATTTTTTGATGGTGAAATTAGTGTTTTAACACATGATCATGTTCTCAAGAGGTCTTCAAAATCTAAACGGATAAAGTCAAAACAAGATGATCAAGGAACGCTCTTTTGATACGGTAAATTTAATGCTTGATGAAGGGCTTCTTATGGGGGCGGATGGAAAAGTCCGCTGTTCATGGGCAGGGACTGATCCACTTTATTGTGCGTATCATGATGATGAATGGGGAAAACCTGTTTTTGATGATCATCGTTTATTTGAAAAAATTTGTCTTGAAGGTTTTCAGGCAGGACTTTCTTGGCTGACAATTTTAAAAAAAATTTCTCATTTTCGCCAAGCTTTTGACTCCTTCGATTTCGAAAAGATTGCTTGTTATGATGAAGAAAAGATCAAAACATTAATGCTTGATAAAAGTATTATTCGCCATCAGGGAAAAATTCGGTCAGTGGTTAATAACGCCTTCAAAGCGCAAAAAATTGTTGCAGAGTGGGGTAGTTTGTCTCACTATTTTTGGTCTTTTCAGCCACCGCAATTTGAGCGTTATGAAAAGGTAAATTTTCAAATATTGCGGGATAATCCTATCACACCTACTTCTATCCGTCTTGCGGCAGATTTAAAAAAACGTGGTTGGACATTTGTCGGCCCCACAGTTTGTTACGCTTTTATGCAGGCAATAGGAATTGTTAATGATCATCTTGAAGGGTGCTTTTGTCGTTAAATTCGCAAAATTTTTTATGATAGGTGAGACTCTATTGTTAAATGAGATAATATAAAAGAATGTGGAATAGTTTTTTGGAAACTTATCCATTTTTTGTCATTTAGTAATTGTTTGAGGGCGTGAAAGCATAATGTACAGCTGTCGTTAATAGATACAGTAATGTAATCCTCAAAAAAATTAAAGAAAAATCAGTCCATACTTTTTCAAAAACGGTTTCTAAAATCGTTGCAGATGCGCGTTAGTCTGTTAATTTTGAGTAATATCCATCTATTAGTTAGTTGTATAATAATTATAATGGATCAATTGCACATTATAATGTTCCTTGAAATGTAATGAAATCCATTTTGTAAAACTTTTACTGAATGTATAAACATTAGTTATAATTTGTATGATGTACGATTATCAAATGTTCGTGAAAAAATATAGACAAATTGCCATATAAAAAACTAATATTAAATGACTTAGGATACTTGTGTGAAGCTTTATTATCTGATAATTCTTCCCTTTAGAAATAATCTTTTTTTGTGTGAACTTTTAGTTTTTTAGAAAAATACTTAAAGTCAGACAGATTTTTATTCACTGTATTGTTTAAATGAAATTACAAACATTTACAGTTGAAAAAAGGGTGTTTTGGAGCGCGGACTTTTTGCTGATGCGAAGCAATATGAACATTGAAATTGAGAAAAATTTATAGTCTGTTACGCTTTGAGGGGATTTGTATGATAAATTTTATTCTTAATTAATAAAAGAAATGTGTTTAGGTTATGCACTCTCTTTTTGGTGATGGTATCCTTGAAAAAATGACTCTGAAATGAGTGAGTGTTTTTTTATGCGAGTTTTATTATTGCCGAATTGCTTGGTATTATGGGTAAAAAAGAACTTTTTTTACGCATGGCTTTCAAAAAAATAAAGAGTTTTTTTCACTGAAACTGGTGTTTTGGCAGGGGGTGTTTTTTGCTGACCGATTGTTCAATTCAGCCACTATAATGCAGTTAAGAATGGGTATGTGTGTTGAAATTGATATCTGATAGGCGCAATCATTTTTAATACAGTTTAAAAGGATAAAATAGCGATTTGTGAATCTTCATACGGTGGTTTTACATAGGGCTTACAATATTTAATGATCGGTTTGAGAAGAAGGTGAAGCTTATCGTTTATTGTAGCGCGCAAAGAAGTATGGTGATGCAGATGTAAGCTGGTGAACTATGAAGATAAAAGCTTACTTTCTATGATTGAGTTGAGATGCAAGTCAGTGAATTAAAAAGGAATGACTGTATATATTAAATCATCTTTATTCAGTCTTTGTTGTTATAATTTTTTTGTATCATTTCAGAATGAGTTAATTAATATATGTTATATAAAAGGAAAAGTTTATGAATTTGAAAAAAAAGATATTGAAAGGAAGCAGTTCCTTTGTTTCTGCTCTGGTTGCTATGGGTGTGTTTTTGCAACAAGCTCCAGCGAAAACACCTGTTGATACGCTTGTAATAGCTTGGGATATTGACGCAATCAGTACATTTGATCCTGCACAAATTAATGAAGTCATTCCAGATGAAATTATTCTCAATGTTTGTGATAATTTGGTTAGTGCTTCTCGAGATGATGCAGCGAAAGTGGTGCCATCTTTGGCAAAAAGTTGGGATGTTGCAAGTGATGAACATAGTACAACGTTTACTTTTCATTTACGTGATAATTTGAAGTTTAACGATGGTCGTTCTGCTAATGCCAATGATCTTGTTTGGAGTATGAAGCGGGTTGTCAAATTGAACATGGCTAATGCTGCGATATTTAATGATTATGGTATCACTGCCGAAACAGTTGATTCTGCTTTTCAAGCGCCAGATGAAAAAACTGTGGTAATAAAATTTGATAAGCCTTATCCAGAAGAACTCCTTTTTAATAATGTTATTGTCAGTCGTGCCACTGCTTTGCTTGATCGTGAAACTATTATGAAAAATGAACAAAATGGTGATTTGGGCAACCGATATTTAGCAAGTCATATTGCTTGTGTGGGACCTTATCAGTTAGAAAGTTGGCGCCCTGGAGAAGCCATTTTATTGCGTGCAAGCTCTCATTATTGGGGGCAGTCCCCTAAGATGAAGCGAATTCTCATTCGCCATGTTGCTGAGTCGGGAACGCAACGCTTATTGTTGCAAAAACACGATATTGATGTTGCACGTAATTTAACGCCTGAGGATTTAGCAGATCTTCAAGCAACAACAGATATTAAGGTTGAGAGAGTGTTGGTGCCGTCCATGATGTATTGGGGGTTCAACATGATGAATCCTATTTTTGCTAATGAAAAAGTACGTTTAGCGATGCGCTATCTTATTGACTATGAAGGTCTTGCAAAAACAACCCTAAAAGGGATTGCTATTCCACGTGCAAGCTTTCTTCCTCTTGGTACTTTGGGTGCTTTGGATGAAAAAGAAGGACAGCCTTTCAAAGTTGATTTTCAAAAAGCGAAGCAACTTTTAACTGAGGCAGGTTATCCAAATGGCTTTGAGGCAGATGTTATGGTAGGAGCATCCTCTCTTAATTTGCCGATCATGCAGTCTATCCAAGATAATGCGGCAAAAGTGGGTGTGCATCTAAAAATTGAACGCTTAGGAGGTGCGCAACTATTTTCAAAAATTTATGCACGTACTTTTGATACTGTTTTTGTTGGTTGGAATAATGATTCTGCGGATCCTCATACAATGGCTTTACGCCTTATTTACAACCCTGATAATCGATTGGAAGCTAAAAATACAGCTTATCCAAGTTGGCAGAAGGGATATTTTGATGCAAATATGAATCAGAAAGTTGAGGAAGCATTATTTGAAAAAAATCCTCAAAAGCGGGCAGAAATATATGCTGACTTGCAGCGTGAGCTTATGCAAAAAGGACCATATGCTTTTATTTTTCAAAAATATAGTGTTGTAGCTATGTCACCTGTTGTCAAAAAATGGGTTTGGAATAATGCACCCCGCATTTTTTATAATGCAATTGAGAAATAAACATATATTAAATGCTGTAATATAAGGTGAGGCGTAATTGTGACATAACTAATGCCTCTGCATGAAATGTGGTTTTAAACCGTTTAAGAGATAAATTGCAGGGGCACTAGTGTTTAATTTATTAAAGTGTGTTTAAGATGTAGACTAATAATTCAGGCTGATCGATATTTACAATTATAAGAAAGTTATATCATGAGAGAGGTTTCTATGGTGTTATGGGGCTATATCTCAATTTGTAAATTGATGCTTGAGAGTATGTTTTTGAAGGTTAGGTAAGAAAGTTTATTGTGCTGTTGAAAAGTGAAATAGAAAAATCAGAAATGCTTTGTTTATAAATTGTCTAAAAGATAAAATGAAATGTAAAAGTGGGGGGTAAAATGAAAAAGAAAAACGCATTAAAGAAGTTTTGTATTTTATTGGGAGTGATAAATCTTCTGAATGGATCTGTCGCGTCAGCTTCTAGTCCGTCATTTAAAGATATATTAGTGATGGCGTGGAATATTGATTCAATTAGCAGTTTTGATCCAGCGCAATCTCTTGAGAGTGTGACGAGTGAATTATTGCTGAATATGTGCAGTGCGTTAGTGGAATATGATAAATCTGCGTCTGCAAAAATTCGCCCTGCGATGGCTCAATCTTGGGATGTTTTGGATAACGGCGAAAGAATTGTTTTTCATCTTCGTGATGATTTAAAATTTAATGATGGAAGGGCGGCAACAGCACAAGATCTTGCTTGGTCGATGCGTCGTATTGTTAAATTAGGATTTAGTTATGCTCGGTTTTTGACTGATTATGGGTTTACCAAAGATAATATTGAAACAAGTATTCAGGCTCTGGATGACAAAACTCTGCAATTGAAATTGGATAAGCCTTATCCTGTTCAGCTTATACTGACTATGATTGGACAATCCTATTCTTCTGCTTTGCTTGATCGCAAGACAATTGAAGCCAATAGCGTTAATGGTGATATGGGCAATAAATATTTGGCTACGCATTCAGCTTGTGTTGGTCCTTATAAATTGGTGCGTTGGAACCCAGGGGAAAAAGTTATATTAGAGGCGGCTCAACATTATTGGGGAGAGGCGCCAAAAATACAGCAAATTATAATACAGCATGTAGCTGAATCTGCAAGTCAGAGATTGCTTTTGGAAAAAGGCGATGTAGATATAGCGCGTGATCTTTCTTCAGAAGACATTTTGGGAATTGAACAGCAAGATGGACCTGTTAAAGTTAATCGTGTTTTACGACCACAGTCTGTTTACTTATCGTTGAATAACAAAAATACAGTTTTTTCTCATGAAAAAGTGAGATTGGCATTTCGTTATTTGGTTGATTACGAAAATCTTGGCAAAACTGTTTTAAAGGGTGTTGCTATCCCACGTGCAAGTTATATGCCATTAGGTATTCCAGGGGCTTTAGATGAAAAAGAAGGACAGCCGTTTAAGTTAGATTTAGAAAAAGCAAAGCAGTTAATAAGTGAAGCTGGTTATCCTAATGGTTTTAAGGCTAACCTTTTGGTTGGCAGCCTTCCCTATATGTCACCTGTTGCACAATCTATTCAAGAGAATGCACGTAAAATTGGTGTTGAGCTTACAATTGAAAGAATGGCACAAAATCAATTATTGAGTCATGTTCGTAGTGGGAATTATGATACTGCAATTATGAGGTGGGGAAGTTCTGATCCTGATGGGCATCCTGTTTCATTAAATAGTGTTTTGAATCCTGATCCAACCTTTACAAAAAAGCACAGTATGTATTTGGCTTGGCGTGCTGGTTATTATGATGAAAATGCTAATAAAATGGTGATGGATGCATTATTTGAGCCAGATCAAAAGAAACGTATCGAGCAATATCGTGCTTTACAGCGTTATGCTCTTGAGCATGGTCCTATGGTTTACTTATTTCAGACATATTATACCGTTGGTATAGCACCTACAGTAAAAAATTGGGTTTGGAATAGTTTTAGGATTTACTACAATGATGTAGAAAAATATGCGCAGTCACATCAATAAAAGCAGTTTGTGGTGGATGTAGTCTATATTTTGTTTATAAAAAATCATATTTGAGAGGTGTTTGTTATGTTATGGGGCTATATCTCAATTTATAAATTAACGCTTGAGAATATGTTTTATGAAGGTTAGGTAGAAAAATTTATTGTGCTGTTAAAAAGTGAAATAGAAAAATCAGAAATGCTTCGTTTATAAATTGTCTAAAAGATAAAATGGAATGCAAAGTGGTGGATAAAATGAAAAAGAAAAGCGCATTAAAGAAGTTTTGTATTTTATTGGGAGTGATGAGTTTTCTGAATGGATCTGTTGCGTCAGCTTCTAGTCCGTCATTTAAAGATATATTAGTGATGGCGTGGAATATTGATTCAATTAGCAGTTTTGATCCAGCGCAATCTCTTGAGATTGTGACGAGTGAACTATTGATGAATATGTGCAGTGCGTTAGTGCAATATGATAAATCTGATGCTACGAAAATCCGTCCTGCGATGGCTCAATCTTGGGATGTTTTGGATAACGGCAAAAGAATTGTTTTTCACCTTCGTGATGATTTAAAATTTTATGATGGAAGGGCGGCAACGGCGCAAGATCTTGCTTGGTCGATGCGTCGTATTGTTAAATTAGGATTTAATTATGCTCAGTCTTTGATAAATTATGGGTTTACCAAAGATAATATTGAAACAAGTATTCAGGCTCTGGATGACAAAACTCTGCAATTGAAATTGGATAAGCCTTATCCTATCCAGCTTATATTGACTGTGATTGGACAGTCTTATGCTTCTGCTTTGCTTGATCGCAAGACAATTGAAGCCAATAGCGTTAATGGTGATATGGGCAATAAATATTTGGCTACGCATTCAGCTTGTGTTGGTCCTTATAAATTGGTGCGTTGGAACCCAGGGGAAAAAGTTATATTAGAGGCGGCTCAACATTATTGGGGAGAGGCGCCAAAAATACAGCAAATTATAATACAGCATGTAGCTGAATCTGCAAGTCAGAGATTGCTTTTGGAAAAAGGCGATGTAGATATAGCGCGTGATCTTTCTTCAGAAGACATTTTGGGAATTGAACAGCAAGATGGACCTGTTAAAGTTAATCGTGTTTTACGACCACAGTCTGTTTACTTATCGTTGAATAACAAAAATACAGTTTTTTCTCATGAAAAAGTGAGATTGGCATTTCGTTATTTGGTTGATTACGAAAATCTTGGCAAAACTGTTTTAAAGGGTGTTGCTATCCCACGTGCAAGTTATATGCCATTAGGTATTCCAGGGGCTTTAGATGAAAAAGAAGGACAGCCGTTTAAGTTAGATTTAGAAAAAGCAAAGCAGTTAATAAGTGAAGCTGGTTATCCTAATGGTTTTAAGGCTAACCTTTTGGTTGGCAGCCTTCCCTATATGTCACCTGTTGCACAATCTATTCAAGAGAATGCACGTAAAATTGGTGTTGAGCTTACAATTGAAAGAATGGCACAAAATCAATTATTGAGTCATGTTCGTAGTGGGAATTATGATACTGCAATTATGAGGTGGGGAAGTTCTGATCCTGATGGGCATCCTGTTTCATTAAATAGTGTTTTGAATCCTGATCCAACCTTTACAAAAAAGCACAGTATGTATTTGGCTTGGCGTGCTGGTTATTATGATGAAAATGCTAATAAAATGGTGATGGATGCATTATTTGAGCCAGATCAAAAGAAACGTATCGAGCAATATCGTGCTTTACAGCGTTATGCTCTTGAGCATGGTCCTATGGTTTACTTATTTCAGACATATTATACTGTTGGTATGGCACCTACAGTAAAAAATTGGGTTTGGAATAGTTTTAGGATTTACTACAGTGATGTAGAAAAATATGCGCAGTCACATGAATAAAACTGTGTAGAGCGCTTGGTTGTAATTTATTTACTGTGTGGCGGGGGAAAAGCGTCGCACTCACGTTTTATAAGTGTGTAGGATTTTACCAATATGACGTTATCATTGCCAGAAACTGATGGAGTAGTATCATCAAAGCAGAAAAATTTGCATTTATGGGCTTTTTTTTGCAAAGCATTTAAATTACTGATTTCGGTGTTTATTACTTTGCTTGGTTTGGTGACCATTACTTTTTTTATTGGTCACCTTCTTCCTCTAGATCCTGTTCTTGCTATTCTCGGTGATAATATCAGTCAAGAAGCTTATGATGCAATGTTTTATAAGTTGGGTCTTGATAAGCCGCTGATTGTTCAATATTGGAATTATCTTTATGATATATTTTTGTTTGACTTTGGAGATGCTTTAACTTCGGGACGTCCTGTCTTAAAGGATATTATGCGCGTATTTCCTGCAACATTAGAGCTTGCAACAGTTGCTGTCATTATTGCCACAAGTCTTGGGATCCCGCTTGGTGTCTTTGCAGCAATGTATCGTGATTCATTTATCGATTATTTTGTTCGTATTTTTACACTCCTTAGTTATTCAACGCCGACTTTTTGGCTTGGACTGATGGCGTTGCTGATATTTTACGCTAAGCTTGGCTGGATTGGTGGTCCAGGGCGAATTGATTTTATTTATGAATATTCTTTTGAAGCCAGAACAGGATTTTTCCTTTGGGATACTGCACGACAAGGACAGTGGGAAGCTTTTGGTAATGCTTTTGGACATATTATTATGCCTGCTTTAATTTTAGCTTCTGGTGCTATGGCTTATATTAGTCGTATGACTCGTGGGTTTATGATTGAGCAACTTAATCAAGAATATATTATTACTGCACGTGTTAAGGGGTTATCTTGGATGCGGACAGTTTGGTGTCATGCTTTTCGCAATGCGGCTGTTCAGATTATTACTGTTGTTGCGCTTTCGTATGCTTTTTTATTAGAAGGTGCTGTATTAACAGAGACAATTTTTGCATGGCCTGGTTTTGGGCGTTATATGACAAATGCTCTTTTGGCAGGAGACATGAATGCAGTTGTAGGTTGTACTTTGTTTGTAGGATGCATCTTTATCTTCATTAATTTATTTTCTGATTTACTTTATCGCATTTTTGATCCGAGGACACGTTGAATATGACAATAATTAATCATCATGAATCACAATCGGCATTTTCTTTGCGCAGTTGGTTAAATGAATCTGTTCCGCGTTCAATAGTTCAAGCAAATGCACAAAAAATTTATCACGCGGCGATCAAATTTTCTCATAATTTTTCGGCTGTGTTTGGTTTGATTATTATTTTTATTATTATCTTATGTGCTATTTTTGCTCCTTGGATTGCTACCCATGATTTTGTGAGCAATGATCTTGCACACCGATTGCAGCCGCCATCTATGTTGCACTATTTAGGGACAGATGAATTAGGGCGTGATATTTTTAGTCGACTAGTTTTTGGTGCGCGTATCACCCTTTATATAGTATTTCTTACCACAATTATTGTGGGGCCTATAGGGCTGATTGTTGGGACTGTATCTGGCTATATAGGGGGATGGGTTGATATTGTCCTCATGCGCATTGTTGATATTTTTCTAGCTTTTCCAGGTTTGATTTTAGCATTTGCTTTTTCAGCAGCTTTGGGACCAGGTATTGAGAATGCAGCTATTGCGATTTCAATTGCAGCGTGGCCGCCAATAGCGCGTTTAGCGCGTGCGGAAACTTTGACTATACGCTCCTCTGATTATGTTGCAGCAATTCATCTGCAAGGTGCATCATCTTGGCGAATTATTTTATTTCACGTTGCACCGATGTGTATTCCTTCAGTAGTTATACGGTTAACATTGAATATGTCTGGAATTGTTTTGACAGCTGCAGGTCTTGGTTTTTTAGGATTAGGTGCTCAACTTCCAAGTCCTGAATGGGGAGTAATGCTTTCGACGGGTCGTGAATTTATGATGACAAGTTGGTGGTTAGCAGCGATGCCAGGTTGTGCAATAGTATTTGCAAGTCTTGCTTTTAACCTTTTGGGTGATGGGCTTCGTGATATATTGGATCCGCGTAATGGATAAAAAATTATTAGATATAGAAAATTTACGTATTTCTTTTCCAACAATGCGTGGCATTACAGAAGTTGTGCGCGGCGTTAGTTTCTCCGTAGGAAAGGAAAAAATTGGAATTGTTGGCGAATCTGGGTCTGGAAAATCAATGACTGGACGGGCAATATTAAAGCTGAGCCCAAAAGCAGCAATCGTTAAAGCTAAAAAAATGCACTTTGATGGTGTCAATTTATTGACTGCGAGTGAAACACAGATGCGGACTATTCGTGGGAAGCGCATTTCAATGATTTTACAGGATCCCAAATATTCGCTTAATCCGCTAGTGCGAATTGGGGATCAGGTCATAGAGGCTTATCGTACACACTATCGTGTTTCAAAAGTGGAGGCGTGGGAAAAAACAGTTTCTATGTTAGAATCTGTTCATATTCGCAACCCTGAGCATGTTATGCGATTATTTCCTCATGAAATATCAGGAGGCATGGGGCAGCGAGTTATGATTGCTATGATGCTTATTCCTAAACCTGATTTAATTATTGCAGATGAGCCAACTTCTGCACTTGATGTTACTGTGAGGTCTCAGGTTTTATCGGTATTAGATGAGCTTGTAACAAAATCTGGAATGGGGCTTATTTTTATTAGTCATGATTTAAATATGATTGCTGATTTTTGTGATCGTGTTTTGGTGATGTATGCTGGTCGCATATTAGAGGAATTGCCTGCGTGCGATTTATCGCATGCGTGTCACCCTTATACCAAGGCTTTATTAAACAGTTTACCACGGCTTGATAAACCAGTTGATGTTTTGGCTGTTCCTGAGCGAGATCCCAATTGGCTACATGGTCCAACAATTGTTAATGGTGTTGAAGGAGTGTGCCATGACTAATTGTGAAAATATCATTGATGTTTCCAATTTATCTGTCACTTTTGGGCGTGGGCACAAGACGATAAAAGTTGTTAAAGATGTCAATTTCCATATTAAACGCGGTGAGGCTTATGGTTTAATCGGTGAGTCAGGGTGTGGAAAATCGACGATTTTAAATGCATTGGTAGGGCTTATTTCGCATTATAATGGAGAGTTCATTTTTGATGGCAAAAAAGTATTACAGAAAAAAAGCAAAGCTTTTTTACGTCGTATTCAAATAGTATTTCAAGATCCTTATGCTTCGCTTCATCCAAGAAAGATGGTGCATACTGTTCTTTCAGAATCGCTTGCAATTCACGGTATGGATAATCGAAAAGAGCGTGTATATAATATTTTAGATGCCGTTGGTTTAGATTCTTCATTTCTTTATCGTTACCCACATGAGTTATCTGGAGGACAGCGTCAGCGGATTGCTTTGGCACGGGCTTTGATTATTGAACCAGAGGTTTTGTTGCTGGATGAACCAACATCTGCGTTAGATGTGTCGGTACAAGCTGAAATTTTGAATTTGTTGAAATCATTGCGAGAAAAAAAGAAATTAACCTATTTGATGGTATCCCATGATCTTCCCGTCATTGCTCATATATGTGGACGTGTTGGCATTATGCATAAAGGAGTTATTCTTGAAGAGCTCAGCAATGATGATTTACGTAACTTGCATGCACAGCATGATTATACAAAGATGTTTTTTGAAGCGAGTATTGAGCCTATTTCTCATAAAGAAGAAAGGGTCTGATAGATGTTACAGAAAAGAGGGAAGTTTTTTCTGTTTTAGGCTTTTATCTTTGCAAGATAGATTTGTTCATTTTTTCTGATATTAAAAAATTTGATCAATGTAGATTTGCTGAAAGAAGTCGTTATTGTAGTATTTTTGACGTTGTGTAGCAATATTCGTTAAGTTAACGTATCTGCTATCCAGTGTAGATAATGCAAGCTTTTTCTTCTATTTTTCTTTCCATATACTCGGTGGTATATCAAAGCTTGTACTGAAACTTCTGAGTTTTGAATGAGAAGCTGCATCGTTTAAGTTAGTGAAAATTTTTTTATTTTTTAGCTGTAATTGACTTTGAATTATACATCAAGAGCACCATTGTTTGCCTTAATTATGCTATCCAGTTTTATAAATTTTCCAGTGGTTTCAAGACTTATGAGAAGATTTTAAACAAAGATTGAGTGGCTTTTGAGAATGGCTCAGCAATTTTTTTATGCGTGAGAAACTTTTCTCGAGAGTGCTCAAGCTGACATGGAGCAGGTAGGGGGGAAGATTTAGCCAATTAGATTGTGGATGGTTTTAGTGCTTCAGCAATGAAGATTCCTGAAAAACATTTGCTTGTGGAACTAGAGGATATGAGCCTTGATCTGATTTGCCATGAGCATGCAACTTCTGTTCTAGGGGATCGTGCTCAAGTGGGAGCTTTAGAAGGGTATTTAGAAGCCACCTTATCAGCGAATCTAGGGATTGCCCAATATGGTCATTTTTTGCCGCGTGGTTTGCGTGTTCTCCTGCCTGAATTTACAACGCGTGATAAGAAAAGCACGGTGAGGCGCTTATGGGATTAAGGTATACACGCCCTTTTATTGTGGTGAAAGTGGGTGACAAACCTGTTCATGAGGTTTTTTACCAGCGTC
Source organism: Bartonella rhinolophi (assembly GCF_036576165.1). Classification (NCBI taxonomy): domain Bacteria; kingdom Pseudomonadati; phylum Pseudomonadota; class Alphaproteobacteria; order Hyphomicrobiales; family Bartonellaceae; genus Bartonella; species Bartonella rhinolophi. The sequence continues at coordinate 3,386 of NZ_JBAFWY010000010.1, read as the reverse complement.
TTTTATCTGCCACCATCGTTGATCATGCAGGGAATGAATGTGATACATTCGAGGCAGAGTTTGATGATAGTGGCAATGATTTAGAGATTCCCCAAAGTAAAAGCGATCTACAGGTTAGCTTTGGTTATGAGGACAGCATCAGTGCTTTGATGGGATGTTTTATTGTCGAATCGGTTGTGAGCTCTGGTAGCAGTGACGGAGAAATTTTGCGCATCTGTGGCAAAAGTGCTTCCATGCGCAAAGAGATCAAAGAACAGACAAGTGAGCATTTTGATGCCCAAACCGTTGGGGATATTGTTGAGACATTAGCCAAACGCCATGGTTACCAAGCAAAAGTCAGTCCAGAGTTCTATGAGAAACCGTTGTCTTATGTTGTCCGTACGGATCAATCGGCTGTTGATTTTTTAACACGGCTTGCTGATCAGATGCAGGCACGTTTTTTAATCAAGGACAATAAGTTCTTATTTTTAGGGCGTGAGAGTTTACCAACCCTCGAAATCCATAAGCATCATTGCTCTCAATGGGAGTTCACCTTAGAGCCGCGAACGCAATATGGTGCGGTTGAAGCCAGTTATTTTGATCGTGCCAAGGGGCAGCAAGTACAGGTTAAGCATCAGACAAGCTTCACAGGTCCCACGCGGCGTTTGCGCAGTTGTTATACATGTAAGGAAGAGGCACTGGCAGCAGCTGCCTCAGAAGGGGATAGGCTTTGTCGTGCTGTTGGGAGTGGTTCGTTAACGCTGGAGGGCTGCCCAGAGATTATGGCAGATCAATCTCTTCTGCTGCGTGGGTTTCGTGGAGAGATTAACGGGCAATGGAGAGCTTCTACAGTTACCCATCGCTATGAAAAAGCTAGCAGATATGCAACAAAAATTATATTTTGAAGGGATTTTAAAAGCTTCAAAATTTTAGCAGTAACTTAAAAAATGCAGAAAAATAACACCCCATAATTCTTCTATAGGCTTCAATTCTTTAAATTATTTCCACGAACACAAAGACATTGCATTTTTTCTTGCTATTTGTTTTTACATCATATATGTGGCGATTATATGTCAAAATTATGGCATAATGGAATGATTATATCGGTAAAATATGTTTTTTTTGTGATAATATTTTATTGGGGACGTTTATGAAAAAATCATATCCAACACAAAGTTTTTTTAAGATAAGTTTATTGAAAACGACAATAGCTGCACTCTTATTGAGTGTATCCCCTGTTTTTATTATGAATATTGCGGTGGCAGGAGATCCTCCTGTGAAGCCTGACAGTTCCAGTACATCTGATTCTGAAGATAATCATGGTAATGCCGTTTTAAATAATAATATCGATGCTTGTGATACAGATAGTGCTGTTAATGGAGCTTATAGTCCAAGTTTTGGTGAAGCGATAACAGTCAGTACAACTCCTCAAGAAGAAATAGCTGTAGGTGCAATTCCTCAGTATACGGAGCAAATTGATAATAATGTTGCACCTAGGTATTTTAATACGGGCTTAACTCCAGCTACGAGAGAACCACATTGGTTATGGGAAGATCCTATTGGTATAGGAGATGGCGTGGTAGCGAAGGGCAATTTTGCTATCGCTATTGGTAATAACGCATTTGTTGATTTTGCTCAAAGTGGAATTGCTATTGGACGTTCAGCCATTGTTTCAAAGGCGGGGTCTGCAATTGCTTTTGGTGAGTATACACGGGTAACTGTTTTGGGAGGAGTTGCTTTGGGTGCAGATTCTCTCGCTAATATTGGTGATAAGCAAATAGGTTATGATCCTATAGCGGGCGCTATAATAGATAGAGATGATGATATTGCATGGAAAAGCACTGCAAGTGCTATTAGCATTGGCAATCTTGATAAAGGCATAACACGGCAGATTATAGGAGTGGCAGCAGGAACTGCAGATACTGATGCAGTAAATGTTGCACAGCTAAAAGCTTTAGGAGAGGCTGTAAAACAAAAAACTCAATATGTATCAGTAATTGAGAATCCTGGAAAACAGACTATTGCAATTGGCAAAAATTTAACGACAGCTGGTTCTTATACTGTTGCTGTAGGATTTTCTGCGCGAGCTACAGTTGATGATACAATTGCTATTGGTAGAGGTACATCTAGCACAGAAATCAATGCAATTGCTATTGGTTATAATGCAGCGGCATCTGTTCATGATGGAGTTGCTTTGGGTGCAAAGTCTGTTGCTAACTTTGGAGCGAGATGGGGTTACGATCCTATCTCAGATATGGTAACAAACAATAATAGTGCTGCATGGAAAAGCACTCTAGCTGCTATCAGTGTTGGCGATCCTAACCAAGATATAACACGGCAAATTATAGGAGTGGCAGCAGGAACTGCAGATACTGATGCAGTAAATGTTGCACAGCTAAAAGCTTTAAGAGACCTTGTAGTATCAGATAGTGCTCAAATTGCTGCATCTTATGCCATTCAGAATGTACAATATACTGATGTAGGGTCTGCTTTTACTGCTGTTGATCAATTTCTCACGGAGGCTTCTAATAAAATTTCTGATAATGTTGTGCAGTTAAAATCTTTAGAAGAGATTGTAAAACAAAAAACTCAATATGTATCAGTAATTGAGAATCCTGGAAAACAGACTATTGCAATTGGCAAAAATTTAACGACAGCTGGTTCTTATACTGTTGCTGTAGGATTTTCTGCGCGAGCTACAGTTGATGATGCAATTGCTATTGGTAGAGGTACATCTAGCACAGGAATCAATGCAATTGCTATTGGTTATAATGCAGCGGCATCTGTTCATGATGGAGTTGCTTTGGGTGCAAAATCTGTTGCTAATTTTGGAGCGAGATGGGGTTATGATCCTGTATTGGGTGCTGTAATCAACAGTAATAATCCTGCTGGACTTGCATGGAAAAGCACTACAGGTGCTATCAGTGTTGGCAATCTTGATAAGGGCATAACACGGCAGATTATAGGAGTGGCAGCAGGAACTGCAGATACTGATGCAGTAAATGTTGCACAGCTAAAAGCTTTAAGAGACTTTGTTGTGTCGGACATTTCTGGAATTACAGCTGAAGTTTCTGAGAGCTCGACAGAAGCGGTGAGTGGTTCACAATTTTATGCGACCAATAGTAAGTTAGACCAGATGCATATTAAATTGGGAGAAGCACAATCAGACATTTCTGAGGTTGCAGCGAATGCTTCGGGTTATTTTGGTGCTGGTGCGGATATGCTGAACGGTCAGTCTCCAACTTACGCGATCCAGAGTGCCAATTATATGAGTGTAGGCTCTGCTTTTACGGCAGTTGATCAATCTCTGACAGATATTTACGGTCGGATTTCGCATATATCGAGCAATGGTTTGGTAAAAAGTGCTGATGGTGTCATTAGCATTGGTGGCAAGAGCGATGGCAGAA